>NZ_JBYVYK010000001.1:231384-315387 GCF_058148405.1 Mycobacterium sp. DHQP2018-32-09
AACCGCCACGTCTGGCTGGCCTTCGCCGACGCGAAGTCGGTCACGGCGGCGTCGGTGAAGAAGACGCTGAACATGTTGCCGGCCCGCGAGATGCGGTGGGCCACCGAGGCTTCCGTCAACGCGCCGCTCACCAGACCGGCGAGGCGGTCGGCGTTCGCGTCGACCTTGGCGTAGACGGCGGCGTCGGCGGCCCGCAACGTCGCCAGCCCCGCCGCCATGGCGACCGGATTCCCCGACAGCGTGCCCGCCTGATACACCGGGCCCAGCGGCGCCAGCCGCTCCATGACGTCGGCCCGGCCACCGAACGCGGCCGCGGGCAGACCACCGCTCATCACCTTGCCGAACGTCAGCAGGTCGGCGGCCACGCCGTCGACGCCGAACCAGCCGGCGCGGCTCACCCGGAAGCCCGTCATCACCTCGTCGAGGATCAGCAGCGCGCCGTGCGCGGTGGTGATGCGGCGCAGCGCCTCGTTGAACCCGGGCAGCGGCGCGACGGTGCCCATGTTGCCCGCGGCCGCCTCGCTGATGACGGCCGCGATCTGGTCGCCGAACTCGGCGAACGTGGCCTCCACGGCCACCACGTCGTTGTACGGCAACACGATGGTGTCGGCCGTCGCCGCACCCGTCACCCCGGGCGAGGACGGCAACCCCAGCGTCGCGACGCCCGAGCCCGCGTCGGCCAGCAGCGCGTCGCTGTGCCCGTGATAGCAGCCGGAGAACTTCACGATCTTGGGCCTGCCCGTGAACCCCCGGGCCAGGCGGATGGCGCTCATCGTCGCCTCGGTGCCGGAGTTCACGAACCGGATGCGCTCGACGGGGCCGACCCGGTCCACGATCTCCTGCGCCAGGTGCGTCTCGGCCGGGGTGGGAGCACCGAAGCTCAGCCCGTCGAGCGCGACGCGCCGCACCGCCTCGACCACGTCGGGATGGGCGTGGCCCAGCAGCGCCGGGCCCCACGAACACACCAGGTCGACGTAGCGATTGCCATCGGCGTCGGTGAGGTGGCAGCCGCCTGCCGACGTGATGAACCGCGGCGTCCCGCCCACGGAGGTGAATGCGCGCACCGGCGAGTTCACGCCGCCCGGGATGAGGGCGGCGGCCTCGGCGAACAGGTGCGCGGACGTGGCCGTCGACGGGCTGGTCGTCTGACCGTGAGGGGACATGACCTCCAGTGTCCCAGTAGAGGTCAAACCGTCAACTACAGGGTGTAGTTGCCTGCCTGGCGCGGGTCCACCCGCGCCCAGATGGGCCCCTTGGCGATGGTCGTGAACGGCACGTCCACCGGGAAGTCGGTGCTGCGCGACCGGATGGTCATGGCCCGCGCGATGGTCGCCAGCGCCAACGTGGTCTCCAGCATCGCGAAGTGCTCGCCGATGCACGACCGCGCGCCACCGGCGAACGGGACGAACTGCCACCGCTGCCGGGCCTTCATGTTCTCGGGCGTGAACCGGTCCGGGTCGAAGCGCAGCGGGTCCGGCCACAGCTGCGGGTCGCGGTGCAGGGCGTAGATCCCCACGGCGATCAGCGTGCCCTTCTCGACGCGGTAACCGGCGACGTCGATGTCACGCACCGCGAGCCTGCCGACACCGGCCGCCGGCGGGCACAGGCGCAACGCCTCGCGCAGCACCTGGGCGGTGTAACCCAGCTCGGCGACGTCGGCCGACGTCAACGGCCGCTCGCCGAGCGCAGCCGCCTCGGCCGCCACGCGGTCGGCGACGTCGGGATGGTGGCCCAGCGCCCACAGCGCATACGTCAGCGCCGTGGCCGTGGTGTCGTGCCCGGCCAGCATGAAGATCAGCAGGTCGTTGCAGATGTCCTCGTCCGACAGCGGTGCGCCGGTCTCCGGATCGGTGGCCCGGATGAGCGCCTGCACCAGCGGTGCGTCGCGCGTCGGGTCGGCGCGGCAGGCGGCCAGGATGTCGGCCGCGATCGAGCGCAACACCGTGACCGCGTGGCGCGCCCTCTTGCGGTACGGAGTCGGGAGCCACCGCGGCGCGCGGAACGGGCGCAGCGCACGGTCGGCGGTGTAGGACGACGCGACGTGCATGTGCGTGGCGATCTCGTCGGCGCGATCGTTGAGGTCGATGCCGAACACCGAGCGGCCCAGCGACGCCATGGTGATGCGACGACACTCCAGGTCGAGGTCCACCTCCCCGCCTTCGCGGTGGCGGTCGACGAATTCGGCTGCGGCCCTTGACATGTGGCCACCGAAGGTGCGGACGTTGATCTTGGTGAAGACGGGCGCCAACGCGCGCTTGCGGGGCCGCCACGCCACGTTGGGCAACACGAACAGGCTGTCCCCACCGAGGTGGCGTACCTCCTCGTGCACGATGCAGCGTTCGGAGAACGCGTCGTTGCGCCCCAGCACGTCGCGCACCCCGGCCGGCGACATCACCGACACCAGGGGCGGCACCAGCCACTTGGGCCCGATCGCGATACGCGTCACCGGGCCGCCGGCCGCACGCACGATCTCCTGACCCGAGTCGAGGTTGCGCACGGCCTTGAGCAGCGCGTGATAGGGCAACGGGTTGCGGGGTACCAGCGGAAGGGTCTCGACCGGTTGCCCTACCCGAGGGTCGGACTGCGTCTCGGAACTGAGTTCGGACATCGCCTTAGATCTTGACGGTCGTCAACCGTGGCTGGCAAACCCAGGGCGGGCACCCCACCCGACCACGCCAGCACCTCATTGCGAGAACAGCGTGGGGTCCTGGCTCCAGGTGAGCGCGGCACCCTGACCCGTCGTCAGCACCGAGCCGGGCATCACCCGCAGCCGGTAGGGCACCAGTCGCAAGACCGCGAAGTCCGGTGACGTCGGCCCAGCACTCCACATGGGGATGATCCGCGGGTCGTAGCCGACCGGCTCCGGCGCCGTGGCGAACGCGTCCCAGACGGTGCGCCGGGTCTCGTCGTCGACGTACCACTGCGCATGACATTCGGCGCTGCAGGTGTCGTGCGACGGGGCCCAGTAGCTCACCGACACCTCGGGGTGGGCGGCGAGATGCGCGCGCTTCAGCGGTGTCGGCACCGTGGCGATCCAGCCGATCAGGTCGTGGCCGTCCACGTCCAGAGCGGGTGCAGGATTCGGGTGCGCGGTCGGCCGTCGGCGTCGACGGTGGCCACCGACGCCCACACGATGGCGTGGGCCATGTCGCGAAACGCCGGGGCGACGTCTGTGAGGTCCGTCGAGCCTTTCAGGTCCGTCATCGACACCACCCTAGGCGGCTACTGGCGCTCGATCTCGTGTTCCACCTCGCCGAATTTCGGCTTGCCGTCGTCGTCGAGCCATTCGTTGACCGCGGTGCCGGTGACGGTGTGCCCGGTGCCGGGCATCGCGACGGTGGGGCGCCCGTCGTCGAGGGCCTTGGCCATCTCGTGGGCGCGTTCGCGGTGTTCGTCGGTGACCTCGGGGCGGGGGGTGACGTTCTCGGGGGCGTTCTCGTCGTCGGGCATGGGTGCTGGCTGCCCGGTCGTGTGACCTACGAAACACCAGCCGCCCCGACGTGACGATGACCACGAGTTCTGCCCGGGGGTCGCGCGAGGGGCGTGACGACGACCCTCGCGCAGAGATCGCGGGGGAACGCGGCGCGGTCCGCGCGTGGCGCCTCGACTACACCGGCACCGCCGCGCGCACGGCCGCGGGCAGGCTCGGCAGGAAGTGGCGGGTGGCGAAGTCGCGCAGCGCGTCCGCGGTGTCCAGCGGCTGCGCGAGCGGCAACAGCAGCACGACCATCGCGTAGCGCAGGATGGTGTCGGCCAGGTCGTCGACGGCCGCGGCGCCGATGCGGGCCGCGAATCCGGGCGGGAAGATCACGCACAACGCCTCGGCCATCCGGGCGATCGCGGCGCCGTAGTGCCGGTGCGCCAACTCCAGCGCCAACGCCGGCTCCTCGACGATCATCTGGTTGAGCACGCGATGCTCCCGGAACCGCAGGATCGACGACGTGAAGGCCTCGACGTAGAGGTTCGACTGCGGCGCCGCGGTGCTCAGCTCCGCCGCGATGGCGGCGAACAGCGCGACGTTCTCCCGTTCGATGACCGCACCCACCAGGTCGTCGCGGTTGGCGAACCGGCGGTAGATCGTGGTCCGGCTGACACCCGCCCGCCGCGCCACGTCGTCGAGGGCCACGCGCCGGTAACCGTGCCGCTCCAGTTCGACGAGCGCGGCGTCGAGGATGGCCCCCGCGGTGGGGTCCGGGGTGGGATCGGTGGCCATCAGCGGGCGGCGGCGAAGCCGCGCTGGGCGTACGTGTTGTAGCGCACCGTCATCGGCAGCCGGTCCCACGCCCAGTTCACCGGGCGGGAGCGCCATGCCGCAGCGAACAGCTGGTAGGCCCGCTCGCGACGCGGGCCCCACGGCAGGCCCAGCAGGTCACGCGCTCGCGGCGGCATGCCCCCGGTGGTGAGGAAGGCGGCAACCGGGTTGAAGACCGGCGCGACCAGTCGCCACACCAGCGGCGAGACGCCCTTGGGCCTGGGGAACCCCTTGGTGACGTAGCCGACGCCGTACTTCGCGGTGGGGTGGGCCACCACGATCTCGTCGAGCATGTGATCCCAGTAGCGCTGGAAGTCCTCGTAGGTGGCGGGCATGACCCGGTCGCTCACGCCGTAGCGGCGGTACCAGGTCTTGGACTCCAGGTAGATGCGTTCGCGCTCCTGCGGTGTCAGGCGCTTGACGAACGTGTCCGCGAAGTAGAGCACCTGTTCGACGAACGTCGCGTGGGCCCAGAAGTACGTGTCGGGATCCAGCGCGTGGTAGCGGGAGCCGTCGGGCATGTCGCCCTTGATGTCGGTGTGGAAGTTGCGCACCTCGAGCCCGCGGTTGTCCTCGTCGGAGCCGTACACCGTCATGAAGATCGGCGGCAGTGACCGCTTGACGCGGGCGGCGGTGTCGGAGAAGAACACCGAGTGGTCCAGTACGCCCTGGCCGAGCTGGGCCAGCATGTTCTGCAGCACGGCGGGCCGCGGCCCGATGAGGTACATGCGGTTGTCGCCGAAGTAGCGCCACACCAGCGATTCCGGGCCCAGGGGCAACGCGTCCGTCGGCACGTTCGGGGTGGCCGCGTTGGCTGCGAGATCCGTCATGGGGACAGTGTTACAGATCCCGTACTTTGTACCGCGGCGGTGTGACCAGGCTCACCGGACCGCGCGGACACGTCCGATGCCGACCACCGCCAGCACGCCCGCGACGGTCGCGAGCACCAGGGACAGCGCGATCAGCGGCGGGTCGTAGGCCACCGACGGCATCTCCGGCTCCCCCGCCGTGACCGCAGGCGCCAGCTGGTCCGACCGGGCGGCCACCCAGCAGACGACGCATCCGGCCAGCGCCACCGCCGCCAGCACCAGTTCGATCACCGCGCGCCTCATGACGACACCCCTTCTCCGGACCGGCCCGCGCCGGACGACCCGACCACGGACTCCAGCGCCTCCCGCAGCGCCCGATGTCGCCGCGCCCACGCCTGCGCCGTCCGGTCGCTCGACAACCGCAGCCCGACGCCGGTGCGCCCCCGCGGCACGCCCGCCAACTCACCGAGCGCGCGCGCCGACTGCCATCGCGGCGCCTCCGAGCCCTCGGCCTCGGGGTAGATCTTCACGATCTCGCTCACCCGGATGGTCTCGGTGCCCTGCCGTAGGTACTCGGCCGTGAGTTCCACCGACGTGTGAATGCGCGCCGCCTTCACCTGCACCGCCAAGAACCCACTGACCAACACCAAGAACACCAGGGGCACCAGGAACGAGAACCCCATCCCGGCCGACAGCTGGATGGCCAGCATGGTCCCGGCCGCCGCCGGACCCGCCGCCACCCACCACCAGGTGGCCCCGGGCTCGCTGAACAGCACCACCTCCGGCGCGCTCACGATCGCCCGCCCGACTCCCTGCCCAACCACTCGCGCACCGACTCCCGCCGCACGAGAACCGCGCCCGTCATGAGCCCCACCATCGCCACCGCGATCATCGCGAGCCCGAAGAGACCCACGTTGGGGAACGTCAGCAGGACCACCGCCAGCAGCGCCACCGTCGTCGTCGCCAACGTCGTGGCGGCGCGGGCGAACCGCGCGTCGCCCCCGCGCGCCCGGCCCGCCAGGTACCCCAGTGCCAGGCCTGCGGCGGCCAGCAGCGCGCCGCCGCCGTAGATCACCGGGTGCCCACCCTTGCTCAGCGCGATCATGCCCAGAGCGGCCGTGAGGATCGCGCCTCCGACCCAGCACCAGAACGCGATGTCGACGACGCGCGGCCGCTCGGCGGGAATGTCGGGCATGGTGGACGCAGCCTAGCGGGTGAAGAAGTCCTGGGAGGCCGCGCGGTGCAGCAGGTAGACACCGCCCGCGACCAGTACCGAGCCCACGATGGCGCACACCGCGTACACCGGCGCCGCCGCCTCCGGACGCGACGCGGTGAACAGATTGCTCGTCACGTAGGCGATCGACGCCACGCCGCCGCCGGTGAGCATCGTGCGCGCCCACCGGTAGCCCAGCCGCAGCAGCACCAGGAACGCCAGCGTGATCGCGAACAGCGCCACGGCGAAGAACACCGAGAAGGCCCGGACGAACCCCGGCACCGGCGCCACCACCGCGTCGACGACGTAGGCGCACGTCAGCAGCGGTAGCGCAGCCGCCCAACACCAGAACCCCGTGACGACGTCCTCGGGGACACCCGGCTCCTCGACGTCGGGACCCGAGCCAGTCGGTGCGGTCACGCCAACCAGTCGGCGGCCTGAGCCGCCCAGTAGGTCAGCACGATGTCGGCGCCCGCGCGCCGAATGCCGACGAGGGACTCCATCGCGACGGTGCGCAGGTCGATCCACCCGTTCGCGGCCGCCGCGCTGATCATCGAGTACTCGCCCGAAACCTGGTATGCGGCAACGGGAACCGGCGACACGTCGGCCGCGGCGCGCACCACGTCGAGATAGGACATGGCGGGCTTGACCATGATGAAGTCGGCGCCCTCGTCGATGTCCAACTCGATCTCGTGCAGGGCTTCGCGCGCGTTGCCCGCCTCCTGCTGATAGGTGCGCCGGTCACCCGCCAGGCTCGATGCGACGGCCTCCCGGAAGGGACCGTAGAACCCCGACGCGAACTTCGCCGCGTAGGCCAGGATGGCCACGTCGGTGTGCCCCGCGGCGTCCAGGCCATCGCGGATCGCGGCCACCTGACCGTCCATCATCCCGCTCGGGCTCACCACGTGGGCACCCGAACGTGCTTGCGCCACGGCCAGTTCCACGTACCTGTCGTTGGTGGCGTCGTTGTCGACGCGACCCCGGGCGTCCACCACGCCACAGTGCCCGTGATCGGTGAACTCGTCGAGACAGGTATCGGCCATCAGCACCGTGGCATCCCCGACCTCGGCCGTCAGATCCCGTAGCGCCACGTTCAGGATGCCGTCGGCGTCGGTCCCCGCCGAGCCCAGCGCGTCCTTGTCCGCGTCTGCAGGCACGCCGAACAGCATGAGCCCACCGACGCCGGCCGCCACCGCGTCGACCGCCGCGCGCCGCAACGACTCCCGGGTGTGCTGGTACACCCCGGGCATCGACGCGATGGGACGCGGCTCATCGATGCCGTCGGCGACGAACATCGGCAGCACCAGATGCCGTGGCTCCAGCGAGGTCTGCGCCACCAGGCGGCGCATGGCCGGGGTGCCGCGCAGTCGGCGCGGACGGTGCCGTGGGTACGCCATGGAGGGTTAGCGGCGTCGGCTCTTCTTGCGCGGCGGAGGCAGCGCGCCCTCGGCCCGCAGCCGTGCGGCGTGCTCGGCAAGCGCCTCCACCAGGGGACCGACGGCTGCCGTCTCCGGCTGCACGTCGACGCGCAAGCCGAACTCCGCTGCGGTCTCGGCGGTCTTGGGCCCGATGCAGGCGACGATGGTGCGCGCGTGCGGCTTGCCCGCGATGCCGACGAGGTTGCGCACCGTCGAACTCGAGGTGAAGCACACCGCGTCGAACCCGCCGGTCTTGATCATCTCGCGCGTCTGCGCCGGCGGCGGGGCGGCCCGCACCGTGCGGTAGGCCGTCACGTCCTCGATCTCCCAGCCACGTTCGCGCAGGCCCTCGGCCAGCGTCTCGGTGGCGATGTCGGCCCGCGGCAACAGCACGCGATTCACCGGATCGAAGATGTCGTCGTACGGCGGGAACTCGTCGAGCAGGCCCAGCGACGACTGCTCGCCGACGGGCACCAGCTCGGGGTTGATCCCGAAGGCCCGCACGCGATCTGCCGTCGCCTGGCCGACGCAGGCGATCTTCACACCCGAGAACGCGCGGGCGTCCAGGCCGAACTCGTTGAACTTCTCCCACACCGCACGCACGGCGTTGGTCGAGGTGAACACGACCCACTGGAACCGGCCGTCCACCAGACCCTTGACGGCCCGCTCCATCTGGGCCGGGCTGCGCGGCGGCTCCACGGCGATGGTGGGCACCTCGATGGGCAGCGCCCCGTGACCCACCAACCGATCGCTCATCTCGGCGGCCTGGTCCTTGGTGCGCGGCACCAGCACGGTCCAGCCGTACAGGGCGCGGCTCTCCCACCAGTTCAGCTTGGTCCGGTTGGCGACGGTCTTGCCGATGGTGGCCACCAGCGGGCCGGCGAGCGGGCCCGCGGGCTCGCTACCGGCCAGCGTCGCCTTGTCGAGCAGGCCGACGAGCGTGGTCTCCACCGAACGCTGCTGGCACGTGGTGCCGTTGGCGGTGACCACCACGGGCGTCGAATCGTTGAGGCCGTGCTCCATCAGCGTGCGCGCCGCGTCCGGCAGGTGCGATGCGGTGGCGTGCAGGATCAGCGGTCCCGGCGCGGCGGCCAGCGCCGCCCAGTCGACGTCGCCACGGACGTCGGCCACCGTGTGCGCCGACCCCAGCGGCAGGCCGGCGTACGTCGGCACGGCCGTCGTCGCGGGCAGGCCGGGCACGATCTCGAACTGCGTCTGGGTGCGCGCGACCGCGTTCACCTCGGCCAGCACCGCGTCGATCGACAGCGGGTCACCGGCCACCAGGCGCACCACGTCGTGGCCCGCCTTCGACTCCGCGACCAGCGTCTTGGCCACCTCGGCCGGGTCGCCCAGCGCGGGGCGCACGTCCGGGCCGCCGGGCAGCACCGCATCGGTGCCCTGGGCCGCGTCGTCGTCCTTGGCCGGCTCCTTCGGACCCGACGGTGGGGGCAGCTCGGCGCCGATGAGGGCGAGCACCGCCTCCGGCACGTCGGGGTCGGTGAAGGCCAGCGCCGCGTTGGTCAGCACGCTGCGTGCCCGTGTCGTCAGCAGACCCGGGTCACCGGGTCCCGAGCCGACGAACGTGATGCGGCCGGGCTTCTGCTTGCGCCCTCGGGTCGTCATACTCACTCCCGCTCTTCAGTCCGCTCCACCAACAGATCCCGCGCTCCCAGCTCGAACAACTCCGCGGCCACCGAGAGCCCCAGCTCCCGTGCCCGATCGGGGGTCCCGATACCGGACGCACGGATCACGTCGGATCCGTCCAGCGCCGCCACGCAGGCGCGCAGCGACAGCTCTTCGAAGACGTTGCCTTCCTCGTCGATGGACTCGACCACTTCCGCGATCGCACCCACCGGCGCGGAACATCCCGCCTCCAGTTCGGCGAGCAGGACCCGCTCTGCGGTGACCGATGCGCGCGTGTCGACGTGATCCAACTCCGCGAGCAGTGCGGCAAGTCGTGTGTCACCCGCGCGGCACTCGACCGCGAGGGCACCTTGAGCCGGTGCCGGCAACATCTGCACCGGTTCGAGGGTCTCGGTGACGTCGCCTTGCCGTCCGATGCGAGTCAGACCCGCCCGGGCGACGACGACGCCGTCGAGATCACCGCTCGTAACCCTGTTCAACCTGGTGTCTAGGTTGCCTCGTAGGGGGCGGATTTCCAAACCGAGACCCAGTGCTCTAAGCTGCGCGGCCCGCCGCGGGCTCGAGGTACCGATGACCGAGCCCGCCGGCAACTCCCCCAGCACCAGGCCGTCGCGCGCGACGAGGGCGTCCCTGGCATCCTCGCGGGGCGGGATGGCGGCGATCACGAACCGCTCGTCGGGTGCGGTCGGCAAATCCTTGTAGGAGTGCACGGCCACGTCGGCGAGCCCGTCGGCGACGGCGTCGCGGACCGCGGCGGTGAACACGCCGACCCCGATCTCGGCGATCGGCTTCATGGAGCGGTCACCGTCGGTGGAGATGATGACGAGTTCGCTCGGGTGGCCCTTGGCGATGAGGGCGTCGCGGATGAGGCCGGCCTGGGTGGTGGCCAGCAAACTTCCCCTGGTACCGATCCGGATCACCGAACCGTCGTCGAGATCGGACAAGCCCTTACTCGGCCGTTTCACTGTCGAGCAGGGGTGCCGGCACGGAATCCCCTGCGATCAAAGGCAATTCACCGCCGGCGACGGCGTCGACGGCCTGCGGATCCAGCTCGAACAGCTCGCGCAGCGCCTCGGCGTAACTGTCGCCACCCGGAGCGCCGGCCAACTGCTTCACCCGCACCGTCGGGGCGTGCAGCAGCTTGTCCACCACGCGGCGGACCGTGCGCGCCACCTCGTCGCGGTGCGTGGCGTCCAGACCAGGCAGTCGGTTGTCCAGCCGCAGCAGTTCGGCCTCGACGACGTCGGCGGCCCGCTGCCGCAGTGCCGTCACGGTGGGCGTCACCTCGGCCATGCGCTGACCCGCCAGGTAACTGGCGACCTCGGCGGCCACGATCGACCTGGCGGCCTCGGCGTCGGCAGCGGCCGCGCGCGCCGACGGCTCACGCTGGATGCGGTCCATGTCGATGACGTGCACGCCGGGCAGTCCCGCCACCGCGGGATCGACGTCCCTGGGCATGCCGAGATCACAGATCACCAACTGCTTGGCCTGCTGGCCGTGGGCGAGCCCGCGGTGCACGTCGGCCAGCGAGACCACCGGGCGCACCGCACCCGTCGACGACACGACGACGTCGGCGTCGGTGAGCACCGGAGGCAGGTGGTCGAACGGGAAGGCGTGGGCCTCCACGCCCTGCGAGCGCAAGTTCTCCACCAGCCGTTCCGCGCGCGGCAGCGACCGGTTCACCACGTGCACGCGGCCGATGCCCGCGCGCACCAGGTGCGCGGCCGACAGGGCGCCCATGGATCCGGCGCCGATGACCACGGCCGTGCGCCCGACGAGGCCGTTCCCATCCGACGCGCCACCCGCGGCGTCCTCAGCGAGCCTGCGGCCCGCGGCGTCCTCAGCGAGCCTGCGGCCCGCGGCGTCCTCAGCGAGCCTGCGGCCCGCGGCGTCCTCAGCGAGCCTGCGGCCCGCCATGTCCAGCGCCACCGACACCACCGACGCCCCCGCCGCATCGATCCCCGTCTCCGAGTGCACCCGCTTGCCCACCGACAGCGCGCGCTGCGACAGTTCGTGCAGGGTGCGGCCGACGGTCTGGTTGGCCTCGGCCGAGGCGTAGGAGCGGCGCACCTGGCCGAGCACCTGCTGCTCGCCGATGACCGCGGAGTCCAGGCCGCTGGCCACGGCGAACAGGTGCTCGACGGCAGCCTCGGCGTAACGCACGTAGGCGTACTTGGTGAGGTCCTGCAGCGACATGCCGGAGTGATCGGAGAGCACCTGCCCGACGACGGACAGGCCACCGTGGAACGCCTCGACGACGGCGTAGACCTCGACGCGGTTGCAGGTCGACAGCACCATGGCCTCGGTCACCAGCGCCGACCGCAGCAACTCCTCGACGATCTTGGCCTGATCGGACTCGTCGGTACTGAGCTGCTCCAGCACAGGCACGGGGGCACTGCGGTGGGAAACGCCGAATAGCAGGACGCTCATGGCCTCGTTACCACATTTCTCCCCGTCGCTTCGCTCGCCCCAGGAACGACGTCCAAGGTATCCGCCGACCGGTGTTGCCACCAAATCTATGCTGAGCAACCGCCCAGCGGCCACGAGGCGTACACCACCCTCACGTCCAGGCTCACATCTAGGCGCGCTGCGACGTGCGCTACGTCGGCAGATCGGCGCGTGGGCGCACCGTCAGGACTGCAGGTCGGCCCGCAGGCGCACCTGGTCCACCTCCCAGTAGCTGTGTTCGGCGCCGTCGAGCAGCACCACCGGCAGGCGATCCCCGTACTCGGCACGCCACGACGCGTCGCCGACGGCGGCCGCCTCGTCGACGTCGGTGGCCGTCAGCGTGAAGCCCAACTCCACGGCGAGTGCCGCCAACTCGGTGCGAGCCTTCTCACACAGGGTGCACCCGGCGCGGGTGAGCAGCACCACGCTGCGCCGGGCTCCGGTTGCCGGGGGTTCCACGGGCTGATGCGTCACGACGATCATTATCGGTGTGACCTAATGTTGATGCGTGTCCGAGTCCGGTGACGCGCCCGCTGCGGGCGAGCCAAGAGACGTCGTCGACGGCAGCCCGACGAGCGCCGAGACGAGTGAGGTCCTCGGCGATTCCGACGGTGTGCTGGCCGAGGCCACCGCGCCGCAGCCGCCGCCCCCGGACCTGACCGCCGCGGCGTTCTTCGACGTCGACAACACGCTGGTGCAGGGCTCGTCGCTGGTGCACTTCGCCAGAGGGCTGGCGGCCCGCAAGTACTTCACCTACGGCGACTTGGCCCGCTTCGGCTACGCACAGGCCAAGTTCCAGCTCACGGGCAAGGAGAACAGCGACGACGTGGCCGCCGGCAGGCGCAAGGCGTTGGCGTTCATCGAGGGCCGCAAGACCTCCGAACTGGTGGATCTGGGCGAGGAGATCTACGACGAGATCATCGCCGACAAGATCTGGACGGGGACGCGCGCGCTGGCGCAGATGCACCTCGACGCGGGCCAGCAGGTGTGGCTGGTGACGGCGACACCCTACGAACTGGCCGCCACCATCGCCGCCAAGCTGGGCCTGACCGGCGCCCTGGGCACCGTCGCCGAATCGGTCGACGGGGTGTTCACCGGGCGGCTCGTCGGCGAGATCCTGCACGGCGCGGGCAAGGCCCACGCGGTGCGCTCGCTGGCCATCCGCGAGGGCCTCAACCTGCGCCGCTGCACCGCCTATTCCGACAGCTTCAACGACGTGCCGATGCTGTCGCTGGTGGGTACCGCCGTCGCGATCAACCCCGACGCCGCGTTGCGCAGCCTGGCCCGCGAGCGGGGCTGGGAGATCCGCGACTTCCGCACCGCGCGCAAGGCCGCGCGCATCGGGGTGCCGTCGGCGCTGGCGTTGGGCGCGGTGGGCGGCGCGCTCGCAGCGGTCGTGTCACGACGAGATGGCTAGGGTCGTGTCACGACGAGATGGCTAACTGCGGCCCGTGGTCGCGCTGATACGCTCAGCCGATCATGAGCATCGCCGCGGACATCATCGGAACTCACTACCGGTATCCCGACTACTTCGAGGTCGGCCGCGAGAAGATCCGCGAATTCGCCACCGCCGTCAAGGACGAGCACCCCGCGCATCACGACGAGGACGCGGCCAAGGAGTTCGGCCACGACGCGCTCGTCGCATCGCTGACCTTCGTCGCCGTGGCGGGACGGCGGGTCCAGCTGGAGATCTTCAACCAGTTCGACGTGCCGATCAACCTGCAGCGCGTGCTGCATCGCGACCAGAAGCTCACCTTCCATCGCCCCATCAAGGCCGGCGACAAGCTGTGGTTCGACTCCTACCTCGACTCGGTGATCGAGTCGCACGGCACCGTGGTGGTCGAGGTCCGCGGCGAGGTCACCGACGACGACGGCAATCCGATCCTGACGAGCGTCGTGACGATGCTCGGTGAGGCGTCCCACGACGACGAGGCCGGTGAGGTGAGCGCGAAGATCGCCGCCGCCCGCGACGCCGCGATCGCGAAGATGATCGCGGGCCAGCGGTCGTCCTAGCTGATCCCCGCTGGTCCCTGCTGGTCGTGCTGGCCCTGACCTGCGGGCTCACCCCAGGAAGGTGTTCCCGCGGTTGGTCAGCAGCTGGTACAGCGTCTGCTGGATGGTCTCGCGCACCTGGTCGGTGAGTTCGAAGGTCACCATGGGGTCCTCGGCCATCGACTCGTCGTAGTCGACGGTGGAGATGGGCTCGCCGAACTGGATGTGCCACTTGGACGGCAGCGGGATCAGGCCCAGCGGTCCCGCCAGTGGGAACAGCGGCGTCACCGGGAAGTAGGGCAGCCCGAGCAGCCGCGCCAACAACGTCAGGTCGGCGATCATCGGGTAGATCTCCTCGGACCCGACGATGGAGCACGGCACGATGGGCGCCTGGGCCCGCAGCGCAGCGGACACGAACCCGCCCCTGCCGAACCGCTGCAACTTGTAGCGGTCGCGGAACGGCTTGCCCAGGCCCTTGTAGCCCTCGGGGAACACCGCGGTGAGTTCACCGGCGGCCAGCAGGCGGTGCGCGTCGGACGTGCAGGCCATGGTGTGCCCCGCCTTGCGGGCGGCCTGCCCCATGAACGGCATGTCGAACACCATGTCGGCGGCCAGCAGCCGCAGGTCGCGGTGCAGGGGGTGGTTGTCGTGGACCGCGACCGAGGCCATCAGCCCGTCGAGCGGCAGCACGCCCGCGTGGTTGGCGACGACCAGCGCCGCACCCTCGACCGGCAAGTTCTCGATGCCGCTGACCTCCACCCGGAACCAGCCGGTGAAGAGCTTCCTCAGCAAAGGCAGGAACACCGCGTTGTTGAGGTGTGGGTCGAAGCCGAACTCGTCGACGGTGTAGTCGCCTGCCATGCGCTTGCGGACGAACTCGGCGACGCCGGCGATGCGCTGCGCCAGTTCGTTGGGCGCCTCCGGTTCGCCTGACGCTCCCGCCGCGCCGCTGCGGCGCTGGTCGATCTCGCGGACGACGGCCTCGATCTGCTCGGCGGAGGCGCGGCTGCCGGGGTCGGACAGCAGTGACGGGTGCCGACGCGCGCTCTCCGCTCTCGCGGCGGCCCTACGCGACGCTGAACGACTCGAATTCGAGTGCAGCGGAATGACTTTCGCCTTCGATTCGCCGGACAACGCTACCTTCTCCCACCCGTCCACATCACGGCTACCTGCCCCACCGCTGCGCCACCGCCACGGCGCGATCCTCCAACGAGCGTACCCAGCGCGGGTCCACGATCGGCGTCAACGCGCGCCCCCGGACGTAATCGTCAAAAGCCTCCATCGTGGTCCACTTCGGGATATAACCCAGGTCGGTGCGCATGCGTGCGGTGTCCATGACCCGGCCGAAGCTCAGGTAGTTGAGTTGTTCGCGATCGACCTCAGTGTAGCGAGTGGCCCGTCTCAGCGAATCGACGGCGGATAGCGCGGACTTGGGGACCGGCAGGCGTACGCGACCCGAGCGGCGGATGGCCTGACTCATCATGATGATGCCGGTGGCGCCCACGTTGAAGGTGCCCGCACGTCCGGCGATGGTGGCTCGCTCGAGGGCACCGAGCGCATCCTGTTCGTGCAAGAGCTGCAGCCGGGCGTCGCGGCCCAGCACCGACGGCACCACGGGGCCGGCGAGATAGCGCGAGAGCGCGGTGTCCATGCCGGGCCCGATCATGTTGGCCAGCCGCAGGATCGTGACGGCGATGTCCGGTCGGCGCCGCGCGAGACCGCGGGCGTAGCCCTCGATGTCCATGGAGTCGCGGGCGAAGCCCTCGCCCGGCGGACGGCGTGCACTACCGTCCTCGGTGAACATCACCGGGTCGTGGGCGCTGGAGCCGTAGACCTCCGACGTCGACTTGAGGACGACGCGGCGCACCGACGGCGACTTCTGGCAGGCCGCGAACAACTGCATCGCGCCCATCACGTTGAGTTCCTTGAGCGTCGCCCGTCCCCCGGACCTGGGGGCGTAGGACGCGGCCGCCGCGTGCACCACCGTGTCGACGTCGCCGTTGCGAATCACCTTGGCGATGAACGGGTTACGGATGTCCGCGCGCACGAACTCGGCACGCCCCATACGGCGCAGCAGGTCCTTGCTCGGGGTGATCGCGTCGACCGCGATGACGTGGTTGATGAGGGGGTTCTGCGCCAGGCGGGCGGTCAGGTAGCCACCGAGGAATCGGCAGGCTCCCGTGACCAGCACCACCTTGGGGTAGTGCAGCGGATCCACCGAATCGGTCCCGCTCGAGGCGTCGGACCGACCCCCGGATCCGCCGGACGCACCACCCCGCGCCGATCGCCCGCCCGAACGCGATTCCGCATCCATCGGGCCAGCTTATCGGCTGAGTCGCAAAACTACTTGCCGAGTTTTCTGCGCTGCACCCGCGTGCGACGAAGCAGCTTGCGGTGCTTCTTCTTCGACATGCGCTTGCGCCGCTTCTTGATGACTGAACCCATGAACTCCGCTACCTCAAGGACAAACTTTGGACAACCGAGGCCGACGTCTTCGAGTACGCCTCGTGAACTGACCCGGTCACCTTACCCGGCCGATACTGGAGGAACGAAAACGCCTGCCATCGGCGACGACGCGCGGGGCCGATCTACCCGGCGTCGAAGTACGACGTCTCGAGGAGGTCGTGAACCGCCTTGGCGTGCACTCGGAACGAGCGGCCGACGCGCACGGCGGGCAATTCGCCGTTGTGCACCAGGCGGTACACCGTCATCTTGCTCACCCGCATGAGGCTGGCCACCTCGGCAACGGTCAGGAACTGAGCCCGCGCCGGTTGCCCATCGCCACCGCTGGCCGCATCGCGTGCTTTCCCGCCGGCAGCGTCGCGCCCCGATGGCCCGTTCATAGACGTCATCGCAACCCAATCAATCAGGCACGGCCCTTCCAGCGGCTTCCCCACCGCTGGTGCAGGTGCGTGCTTACACGAGGAGAATAGCGTGGCAGGAGGGGTTATTGCGACGGGTGTGGGGCAATCAGTGCGAAATTCATGAACTACTCAGATGTAATTCCTAGCTGCTCAGAGCGTGTTTTCGCAGCGTCCACGGCGGCTGCCACGGCGGCCCGCAGGCCACCACGCTCGAGTTCGGCCAGCCCAGCGGCGGTGGTGCCCCCCGGCGAGGTCACGGTGGCCCGCAACGCGGCCGGGCTGGTGTCCATGGCCGCGCCCACCGCGGGGCCCGCGGCGGCCGCCTGCGCCTCCACGCGCTCGAGCAACATCGCCGCCGAACCCGCCATGGTGTGCGCCGCCAGGTTCGTCGCCACGTGCCGCGGCAGGCCCGCCGCCACGCCCGCGTCGACGAGCGCCTCGGCGAGCAGGAAGAAGTACGCCGGGCCCGAGCCGGAGACCGCGGTGACGGCGTCCATCTGCGCCTCGGGCACCACCAACACCTGCCCGACGGCGTCGAAGAGGACCTCGACCTCGCGCAGTTGCTCGGCGGTCGCGTAGCTACCGGCCGCGAGCGCGCTGACGCCACCACCGACGACCATCGGCGCGTTCGGCATCACCCGGATCACCGGGGTCCCCGCGGGCAGCTTCGCCTCGTAGAACCCCGTGCTGACGCCCGCGGCCACCGACACGATCACCTTCTCGACGCTGTCGTTGTCCGCCCGGCCGAACCCCTCGGCGATCTCGTTGGTGACCGCGTCGACGTCGCCGGGCTTGACCGCCACCACCACGTAGGCGGCGTTCTCCGCCGCGTCCTCCACCGTCGTCAGCAACACCGAGTACTTGGCCGACAGCGCCTTGGCCCGCGAGGGGTCCTTCTCGGCGACCGCCAGGTCCTTGGGTTGTCGACCTGCGCGCAGCAGTCCCGACAACAACGCCTCGCCAATGCTTCCGCCACCGATGATCGCGATTCTCGCCACGGGTGCAAGCTTCGCACGGCCCCGCGGCACCCTCGGTGTCTGACCTCGGTGTGGTGTCCGGCGTGATCTCTAGGCGTGGCTCCTCAGGGGGCGGGCACCATCGCCAGTTGCCGGGACTGCACCACGATGCGGCCCGCGGCGTCGACGACGACGTGGTCCTCGTCGAACCACTCCTGCCCGATCTCCATCGTCGTGCACAGCACCCGCAGCCAGCCGTCGGCGGGAACACCGCGCAGATAGGCCGTCAGCTGCACGGTGGGCGCCCAGCCCGTCCGGTTGACGCCGAACGTCACCGGGGCCGACACGTCGCCACAGACGAGCGCGAACAGCAGGTCGGGCGCGCAGTCCTTCGGCCGCACCCAGTACTCGATCATCGGCGGGCCGCCGTCGGTGCGCGGCCCCAGTGTGCGCAGCGACGGCCGCAGGTCCAGCCCCCGGGCCAGGTGCACGACGTCGGCCATCGGGTGCCCGGGCCCGATCGGCTCCAGACCCGGCGGCGGTTCCGGCGGCATGAGCGTGATGACGGGGTTGGCCGACAGCAACGGTGCGCCGTCGTCCGGCTCGGCCAGCGTCACCGCAGCCCGCACGGCGACGCGGTCGTCCTGACTCAGCTCGACGTCGACCAGGCTCACGCGTCGGCCGCGTTTGCGCAGCGTCGCGGTGACGCACATGTCGCCGGGATCGGGTGCCCACGTGTAGTTCGCCGACACCGCGACGGGCTGGCTGCCCGCGGAGGGGGCGAACGCGGTGCGTGCGGCGTTGGCGCACAGCGCCAGCATCATGCCGCCGTGCACCTTGGGACCGATGGTCCAGTTGGCGTTCAGGTGGCCCGTGAACCGGGCGACACCGGACCGGGCGACACCGGATTGGGCGACACCGGACTGGGCGACCTCGCCCGCGGTACCGGCCGGTGTCAGCTGCATCGCCTCGGTGAACGACGTCGATTCCGGCATGCTCCTCCTAGCGCAACAGGTGCTGGCGCGCGAACGCCAACGACTCGACCAGCAGCGCCTCGCGTTCGGCGGCGGTGCGGGCCTTGGACGTGGTGACCTCCAGGATCACGTGGCCGGTGAACGAGCTGGCGGCGAGCAGCTGGCAGATCTCGACGGCCGGCTGCGTGCCCTGGCCGGGCACCAGGTGCTCGTCGGTGGCCGCGCCGCTGCCGTCGCACAGGTGCAGGTGCACCAGGCCGTTGGGGCCGTCGATGCCCATGCGGTGGGCCATCTCGATGGCGTCGGTGCCGGCCGTCGCCGCGTGCGACAGGTCCAGCGTGTAGTGCGCGTGACCCCCGTCGAGCGGGTCGTACGACGGCGCGAACGCCGAGATGGCGACGCCCGGCGAGCCCCCGCGGCGGCGCATGCGCTGCACTGACGATTGGCTGCCTCCGAAGAAGCGATCGGTGCGGAAGGGGAACATGTTCTCCACGGCCACCATCACCGGACTGTTGGCCTCGAGTTCGGCCACCTGGTCGGCGAACCCCTCGGCGTAACGCCGCTGCCAGCGGAACGGGGGATGCACGACGACCGTCTGCGCGCCCAGGTCCTCGGCCGCCCGGACGCTGCGCTCGAGTTTGGGAATGGGGTTGGGGCCCCAGATGCGCTGCGAGATCAGTAGGCAGGGCGCGTGTACCGACAGCACCGGTACGTCGTACTGACGCGACAGCTTGGCGATGGCGGCGACGTCCTGCGAGGCGGTCTCCGCCCACACCATCAGCTCGACGCCGTCGTATCCCAGCCGGGCGGCGTACTCGAACGCGGCCTCGGTCCGCAGGGGGTAGACCGAGGCCGTCGACAGACCGACCTTGATGGCAGGGCGCACTGGCTTCTCTCGTGGGATCAGTGCGATTGCAGCAGTGCCAGGGGCCCGAGCGTGACCAGGGCCCCCACGGCCACCGCGATCAGCGTGCTCCCGATGTCCTCGGTCTTGCGCACCACGCGGACGCCGACCACCAGACCCAGGATCACCAGCACCGACAGCACCAGCGCGACGATGTTGTTCCACTTCCACAGCTGATCGAACGCGACGAACAGGCCCGCGCCGAACGCGACGGCCAGGACGCACTGGCCCACGATCAGCAGGCCGTGCAGCAGCGCCGAGCCGCGCGACTCGCCGGCCTCCCCCGTGTCCGCGGCGCCCTCGGCGGCACCGGCTTCCCGGGCCTCGCCCGTGTCACCTGCCTCGCCGAGGTCGATGTCCTCGGGCGTCGGTGACAGCCCGCGGCGGACCGCGTCGGAGGCGTCGGCGTCGCCTTGACCGCCGAACAGCACGTGGCTGGTGTCGATGCGCTCGCTCACCCCGGCCGACAATGCGGCGAAGTCGAGAGCGACGTCGGGATCCACCTCGTCGTCGACCACCGGGTCCGGGCTCATGGCCTCGGCGCCGGAGACCCCGATGGGGGTGGCCACGGGCGGCCTGCGGCGCGGCGCGGCGAAGTCGACGGGGGCGGGTTCCGCGTCGCGGCGCTGCAGGTGCTCCTCGTACGCGGTCTCGTCGGGGTCGACGGTCCCGGTCTCGGCCTCGGCCTCGGCCTCGGTCTCGGTGTCAGTCCCGGTGTCGGTGTCTGCGGTGTCTGCGGTGTCTGCCTCTGCGGTATCGGCCCCGGCGGTGTCGGGTGCGGCGTCCTGCTCCACGACGTCGACCACGGCCTCGGGCTCGGGCTCGGGCTCGGGTTCGGGCTCGGAGACGGACTCGGGTTCGGGTTCGGGTTCGGGGACGGACTCCTCGACGGCGGGCTCGGCCGGCTCCGGCACCGCGGGCTCGTACTCGGGCGCCTCCTGCACCAGCTGTTCGCCTGCGGCGCTGACGATCGGGATCTCGCCGGTGAGTTCGGCGACCGTCACCGAGTCGCTGTTGCCGCGCCGCCTGCGCCGCCTGCCCCCTGGGGGCGCCGCGCCGATGGTGCCGTTCTTGGCCAACAGTTCGGCCACCGAGATCGGGCGGGTGGCCTCGTCGCGTGGATCGGTCATCGTCTGCCGCCTCTGGCCTTGGCGAGGTCCGCGGAGGTTTCCACCAGGGCGGTTCCGTCGGCTTCGCTGTCGAGTTTCCGCAAAATCAACCCCTCTCGCAACGCCCAAGGGCAAATGTCCACCGTCTCGATGCCGAGCGCCCGCATGCTGGCCTCGGCGACGAGCGCACCGGCCACGATCTGCGGCGCCCGGTCCGCGCTCACCCCTTCCAACTCCGCGCGGTCGGCTGCGGTCATGCGCGAGATGAACGCGATGAGCTGCCGCAGCCCCGCCGCCGTCAGCGTCCGCTTCACGCGCGGTCCGGCACCCGAGGGCGCGGCGCCGGTCAGGCGCGCCAGTGAGCGGAACGTCTTCGACGTCGCGACGGTCAGGTCCGGGGTGCCGGCGTCGAGCACCCGCGGGCCGGCCTCGGACAGCTCGCTGGCCAGCCAGTCCCTCAGGGCGGCGACGCGGCGCCGACCCGGCGGGTCGTCGGGCAGCCACTCGCGGGTGAGCCGCCCCGCTCCCAGCGGCAGCGACAGCGCCACGTCGGGTTCCTCGTCGACACCGCTGGACAGCTCCAGCGAGCCGCCGCCGATGTCGATGTTGATGATGCGGCCCGCGCTCCAGCCGTACCACCGGCGCACGGCGAGGAACGTCAGCCGCGACTCGTCGACGCCGCTGAGCACCTGCAGCCCGACGCCGGCCTCGGCGCGCACGCGCGCCAGCACCTCGTCGGAGTTCTTGGCGTCGCGCACCGCGGACGTCGCGAACGCCATCATCTCCACGCAGCCGGAGCTGGCGGCGATCTTGGCGAACTCCTCCACGGTGTCCACCAGGTTGTCCGCGCCCTTCTTGGTGAGCTTGCCGGAGCCGTCGATGGCCTCGGCGAGGCGCAGCGAGGCCTTGGTCGAACTCATCGGCGTCGGATGACCACCGCGCCGCGCGTCCACGACCAGCAGATGAACCGTGTTGCTGCCCACGTCGAGAACGCCCAATCGCACGGATTCCACGGTAACGGGTCTACCGTTGCTTTCCGTGAGCGGATCGCATGTCCAGCACCATCCGGGCGAGGTGGAACTCGACTTCGCCCGCGAATGGGTGGAGTTCTTCGACCCCGAGAACCCCGAACACCTCATCGCCGCGGACATGACCTGGCTGCTGTCGCGGTGGACGTGCGTGTTCGGCACCCCCGCCTGTCAGGGCACCGTCGAGGGCCGGCCCGACGACGGCTGCTGCTCGCACGGCGCCTTCCTGTCCGACGACGACGACCGCGCGATGCTCGACGACGCGGCGGCCAAGCTCACCGCCGAGGACTGGCAGTTCCGGGACAAGGGTCTGGGACGCAAGGGCTACCTCGAGATGGACGAATACGACGGCAAGCCCAACCTGCGCACGCGCAAGTACAAGGGGGCCTGCATCTTCCTGAACCGGCCGGGATTTCCCGGCGGCATCGGCTGCGCGCTGCACTCCAAGGCACTCAAGCTGGGCGTGGAGCCGCTGACGATGAAGCCCGAGGTGTGCTGGCAGCTGCCGATCCGCCGCACGCAGGAGTGGGTGGAGCGTCCCGACGGCTCCGAGATCCTCAAGACCACCGTCACCGAATACGACCGGCGCGGCTGGGGTGAGGGCGGTGCCGACCTGCACTGGTACTGCACGGGTGACCCGAAGGCCCACGTGGGGCAACGCCCGGTGTGGCAGTCCTACGCCGCCGAGCTGACCGAACTGCTCGGGGAGAAGGCGTACGGCGAGCTGGCGGCGATGTGCAAGCGGCGCGGGGCGCTGGGCCTGGTGGCCGTGCATCCGGCTACGCGGGCTGCGCAGTGAGTTCACCGGCCGCGGCGAGTGCATCGATGATCAGCGCGGCGGACTCGACGTCGGGCCCCAGGTTCCAGTAGTCGATCCCGAAGCGGTCGCGCCACGTCAGCAACTGGTCGGCGCACTGCGCCGCCGTACCGACCAGCACCGCGGGGGAACCGCGCAGCGCGGGCCGCTCCGCGGCGAGGAGGTCGTCCCACGTCGACCGGTCGGTGGGGCGCCGCGGCCCGTCGGTGACCCGCACGTGGTAGCAGCTGAACTGCAGCACGGGCGTGCGTCTGCCGGCATCGTCGGCGGCGGCGCGCACGCGCGCCACCTTGGCGGCGACGGCGTCGGCCGACAGCTCGGCGAGGTGGCTGCGGTCCAGCACGCCGCCGGACATGCGCGGGTGCACGCCGACGATGTCGGCGCGCCTGCCCGCGAGGTCGAGCAGCCGTGGACCGCCCCCGCCGACCAGGATGGGCGGGCGCGGCCGCTGCACCGGACGCGGCAGCGCCTCCATCTGCCGCACCCGATAGTGCTCGCCCTCGAAGTCGACCGTCGGACCCGCGAAGTAGGCGCGCATGATCTCGATGGCCTCGGCCAGGCGGGCGATCCTGCGGCCGCTCGACTCGAACGGCAGGCCCAGCACGTGGAGGTCGGACGCCTGCCACCCGGCACCGAGCCCCACCTCGACGCGTCCGCCGGAGAGCACGTCGATGGTCGCGAGGTCCTTGGCCAGCAGCGCGGGATGCTGCAGCTCGTTCTGCGCCACCAGCGACATGATGCGCAGCGACGACGTCGAGGCCGCGGCGAAGGCCATGGCGGCGATCAGCCCCAGCTGCCAGCCCCGCGTGACGTGGTGGGACACCGCCAGCGTGTGATAGCCCAGGGCCGCGATGCGCTGCACGGCGGCCACCCAGGTCGGTCCGTCGTGGGTCAGCCGCGGCATGGGCGCGATGAACCTCACTCGCCGATCCCCACCATGAAGTCGGCGTCGAGTTTCCAGGTGCCGTCGAGTTCGGGGAATTGGGCCCGCAGTTCGGGCAGCAGGTCCGACAGCGTCAGCAGCACGCGGTCGGGCCGGGCCGCCACGAAATCGGCGGGCGCGATGATCGGCACGTCGGTGCCCGGCATGCGCCTGCCCTGCTTGGCGGGCGACGCATCGGCCACGGCGGTCACCAGCCGCGCGTCGATGCCCGCCAAGCTGAACAGCGCCACCGCCCGGGAGGCTGCGCCGTAGGCGTACACGGACAGTCCCGCGTCGGCCTGCTCCCGGAGCCAGCCCCGCAGCGCGGCTGCGCACCCGTCGGCCGCGCGCTGCAGCGCCGCCACCCGCTGGGGCGAGGTGACGCCCAGCGAGCGCTCGGCGGCCAGCGTCGCGGCGATCGAGTCGTCGGCGGACACGGGCGCATGGGTGACGGCCAGCAGCACCGTGCCGCCGTACAGGTCGTAGTGCCAGGCGTGTGCCGGGGCCAGTCCCGCCGCGCCGAGCAGCGCGCACAGCGTGGTCAACGAGTAGTACGCGAAGTGGCCGTGGCGCAACGCATTCCACTGACCTCGGCTGACGATGGTGCCGACGGCGTGGTACTGCAGCAGCAACACTCCCCCGGGTCGCAGCGCCGCGGCGCGCGCGGCGAACGCCGCCCGCTGGTCGGCGGCGTGCATGATGCCGAAGGAGTCGACGACCACGTCGGCCGGTTCGTCCGCCTGCGCGGTGCGGTACCCGCGGTCGTGCAGCAGCGGCAGCCAGCTGCCCCCGTGCGGGCTGCCGAACTCCCGCACCAGACCCCCGGTGAGCCACCCCGCCGCCGCGACGTCGGCGACGGCGGCGGCCGCCTGGTCCGTGAGCGCCTGCGGTTCCACGCCGCGCGGCTCCTGCACCGCGGTGTCGTCGTCGGCCAGCTGGACCAGGCCGCAGTGCGCACAGACATCCATGGCCAAGGGGTGCAACGGGTCCGGGACGTCCGCCGGTCCGGCGGGCGGAAACAGGTCGGCCGCGGGTACGGCGCCGAGGTCGACCGCACGCGTCAGTGCCGGTTCGGCACACCCTCGACAGCCGGTCATGGCACCATCACCGCGTGCGCATCGACACCACCGACCTCGACGGCCTCCTGGTCCTGACCCCCGAGCCGCACGTCGACGCGCGCGGGTTCTTCACCCGCACGTTCGACGCGCTGGAGTTCGACGCCCACGTCGGTGCGCCGCTGGCTGCGTCCTTCGTCCAGGACTCCCAATCCCGCACCGTGGCAGGCGGAGTGCGCGGCATGCACGGGCGGTCGGGGCGCGGTGAGGCCAAGCTGGTGCGCTGCGCCAACGGCGCGGTGCACGACGTCGTGATCGACATCCGCCGGGACTCGCCCACGTTCGGCCGTAACCAGTCTTTCCTGTTGGACGACAAGGACTTCCGCCACCTGTTCATCCCGCCGGGATTCCTGCACGGCTTCCAGGCGCTGACCGGCACCGCCGACGTGTGCTACCGCATCGACCGGCCGCACGACCCCAGCGAGGACCTCGCCGTGGCGCACGACGATCCCGACCTGGCGCTGGCGTGGCCCCTGCCGGTGTCGGTGCTCTCCGCACGCGATGCCGCCGCGGGTTCGTGGGCGGATCTGCTCACGCATTCGCCCTGACCCAGCGCATCGACTCGTCGAGCGCGCCGCGGTCGCGCAGCGCCGAGAGCCGGGCCAGCCGCGTGAAGTTCGCGGCGAACGCCTCGCCCGTCAACCCGAACGTGCGGTAGGCCTCGTAGAGTTCGGCCGCCCCCCACGGTACCGAGCACTGCGCCTGATATCCCACGGCCGCACGGAACTTCGCGAAGTCCACGCGGTAGGAACGCGGGTCGGCACCCGTCTCCCCGGTGATCTCGAGCGTGGCGCCGTCGACGACGTCGGCGACCGCCTGCGCGATCTCGGCCACCGTGACGTTGTTGGCCTCGTCGCCCACGTTGAACGCCTGGCAGTGCACGGCGGCCACCGGCGCCTCCAGCGCCGTCACGAATGCCGTGGCGATGTCGCGGGCGTGCACCAGGGGGCGCCACGGCGTCCCGTCGGAGAGCACCCGCACCACGCCCGTGGTGACGGCGTGGCCCACCAGGTTGTTCAGCACGATGTCGGCCCGCAACCGCGGCGAGTAGCCGAATGCCGTGGCGTTGCGCAGGAACACCGGCGAGAAGTCGTCGTCGGCCAGCGCCGCCACGTCGTCCTCGACCCGCACCTTGCTCTCGGCATACGGCGTCAGCGGGCGCAGCGGGGCGTCCTCGGTCACCAGGTCGTCGCCCGCGGCGCCGTACACCGAGCACGTCGACGCGTAGAGGAAGCGGCGCACCCCGGCGTCGCGGGCCAGCCGGGCCAGCCGCACCGAGGCGTGATGGTTGACGTCGTGGGTGATCTGGGGGGCCAGTGCGCCCAACGGATCGTTCGACAGCGCGGCCAGGTGCACCACGGCCTCGAACCCGGCCAGCTGCGCGGCGTCGACGTCGCGCAGGTCGGTGCCGATGGTCGGCACCTCGTGGGGCAGCGGGCCCAGGACGCAGTCGGCGAAGTACCCGGTGTCCAGCCCGACCACGTCGTGGCCGGCCTGCGCCAGCATGGGCACCATCACGGTGCCCAAGTAGCCCTGGTGGCCGGTGACCAAGATCTTCATGGCTGTCCCTTCGTTGGTCGAGGCGTCTCGCGCGGGGCGAACGAGACGGTCATCTTGTCCACGCAGAACGCCTCTGCGTACTCCGATTGGCAGTGCACGCCGCGCATCCGCGCCAGGCCGAGGAACGCCCGGTCGTCGAACCAGGCCCGGCCCCGCTGCGAGGGGTAGTGGGCGTGCAGCAGGCGCGACTTCTCCTCGGCGACACCGTCGGCGAGGGGGTGGAACACGGTGGGCCGCGGTGTGTCGGTCTCCCACTTGAGGATCTCGTAGCCCAGGATCGCGTGGTTGCGAAACTCGGTGGGCAGCAGCTCGGCGAGCAACCGGTGGTCCTGGTGGGCGTCGCGCGGCTGCGGTCCGAACACCAGATCCGGTGTCGCCGTGCGGCTCAGCGTCGCGAGCAACTCCTTGACCCGCGCCCAGTGGGCGGGCGCGCGACCGTCGGGCACGTCGGCGACGGTGACGTCGACGTCCGCGCCGGGACACAACGCCGCCAGGGCCGCGCGCTCCTCGGCCGCGCGGGGCGTGTCGCCTCCGGAGAGCACCAGCCCGCGCACCGTCAGGCCGGGACGCGCCCTCGCCAGCGTCAGCAGCGTGCCGCCCATGCCGATCGCGATGTCGTCGCAATGGGCGCCGACCACCACGATCTCGGTGAGACGCGATGCGTGCCAGTCGATCACGCGGACTCGGGCATGCGCGTCGCCAGCGTCGGCCGCGGGGCGCGTTCCCACAGCATCCACGGCCGGTCGCCGTGGTGGTAGCTGGCGTCGAGTTCCGCGCGTTCCTTGAACGTGTCGGCGGGCTTCCAGAAGCCCTCGTAGCGGTACCCGAACAGCTTGCCCTCGCCTGCCAGCTGCGTGCAGGCGTCGTTGACCAGACAGCCTCCTACGGGCAGGTAGTCGAACACCCGCTGGCTCAGCACGAAGAAGCCGCCGTTCTCCCACAGCGGCAGCTGCGAGACCGGGGTGATCTCCTTGACCTCACCGGAGGCGTTGACGTCGACGCAGTGAAACGACGACTGTGGCGGCACGATCATCATCGACGCCGTCGCGCCCGAGGCGCGGAACCGGGCGACCATGTCGTCGAGCGGGGCGTCGGTGAGCACGTCGGCGTAGTTGGCCAGGAAGTACTCGTCACCGTCGAGGTAGGGCCGGGCGCGGCGCAGGCGCTCGCCGATGGCCGACTCGACGCCGGTGTCGACGAACGAGATGGACCAGTCGCTGATGTCGGTCTTCATCAGCTCGACGCGACCGTTGCGCATGACGAAGTCGTTGGATGCGGCCTCGGAGTAGGTGAGGAAGTACTCCTTGATGTGTTCGGCGCCGTAGCCGAGACACAGCACGAACTCCTTGTGACCGAAGTGCGCGTAGTACCGCATGACGTGCCAGATCAGCGGGCGCGGACCGACCATCTGCATCGGCTTCGGCATGCCCTCACCGCTGTCGTTGCGCATCCGCATTCCGTAACCGCCGCAGAACAATACGACCTTCATGACGATCTACCTCCGACTCGAGATGGACAGGTCTTCCGACTCGGTCGAGCCGGCAACGTGCAGGGTCGGCATGGGGACCATCAGCTGGCCACCCCACTGCGCGACGTAGGACAACTGCTCGACGATCTCGGTCTCGAGATTCCACGGCAGGATGACGACGACATCGGGCCGGTCGGCGGCGATGCGGTCGGGATGGTGGATCGGGATGCGCGTGCCCGGCGTGAACCGCCCGTGCTTGTACGGGTTTCGGTCGACGGTGTACTCCAGCAGGTCCGGCCGGATGCCGCAGTAGTTCAGCAGCGTGTTGCCCTTGCCGGGCGCGCCGTAGCCCACCACGCGCTTGCCCGCGGCGCGGCAGTCGAGGAGGAAGCCCAGCAGCTCGTCGCGGACGCGGGCCGTGTGCTGCCGCAGCCGGTCGTAACCGGCGACGTCGTGCAGGCCGGCGGCGCTCTCCTGCTCCAGCAGTCGGCGCACCCGGTCCGACGGGGCGCCGGCCACCGCGGCGGGCCGCGCCCACACGCGCAGCGAGCCGCCGTGCGTGGTCAGGGTCTCGACGTCCACGACGGTCATGCCGCCGGTGGCCAGGGCGCGGATGGCGGTCAGCAGGGTGTAGTACTGGAAGTGCTCGTGGTAGATCGTGTCGAACTGCCCGGCTGCCACCAGGTTCAAGGCGTGGTGCACCTCGATGCTGAGCCAGCCGTCGTCGGCCAGCAGGGTGCGCAGCGACCGCGTGAAGCCCAGCAGATCCGGGATGTGGGCGTAGACGTTGTTGGCGATCACCAGGTCGGCGGGTCCGGACGTGGCACGGACGTCGCGCGCCAGCTCCTCGTCGAGGAACCCGGTGCGGGTGGGGACGCCGCGATCGACGGCCACCGCACCCACGTTGGTGGACGGTTCGATGCCCAGGCACGGGATCCCGGCGGCCACGGCGTGCTGCAGCAGGTAACCGTCGTTGCTGGCCACCTCGACCACGAACGAGTCACCGTCGAGGCCGAGGCGGGCGGCGGTCTGATCGAGGAACGTCTTGGCGTGCGCCACCCAGCTCTGCGAGAACGACGAGTAGTACGCGTACTCGGTGAACGTGTCCTCGGGCGTGATGAGCGCCGGGATCTGCAGCAGCAGGCAATCCCGACAAATCCGCAGGTGCAGTGGATGCGTCGTCTCGGGGAGATCGAGATCGGTTGCGGTGAGGAAGGATTCGCACGGTGGCGTGGCGCCCAGGTCGAGCACGCTGCCCAACCGTTCCGAACCGCACAGTCGGCACGGCGCGGTGGTCACCGAGGTGGGCTCCGAGGTGGGCGCCGCGGTGGTCGTCGAGGTGGTCGTCGAGGTGGTCGTCGAGGTGGTCGTCGAGATGGTCACTGTCCTTCTCCTGGGTCGGCCGGCGGTGCCGGCGGCTCCGGTACGTACCGGAAGATGGTCGTGTGGGGATCGCTGCGCCAGGTGGTCCAGCGCGGGCTCGCCCGGAACTGGTCTTCGAATCGCGAGACGTCCTGCTGCGACGCATAACCCAGGTATTCGTAGGCCGCGCGGGCCTGGTCGGTGAACACGAAGAACGTCGCGCCGGGCGTGGTGCGCGCCACCTCGGTCACGTCGTCGAACTGGCCGCGGTCCGGGAAGCCCATGAGGAACCCGGGCCACCGGTCGGCGATCGGGGTGTCGAACGCGTCGTCGAAACGGGCCAGCGCGACGAAGTCGGCCGTGGGCCGCGTGGGGAACCCCGAGGGTTGCAGGTTCCACACCGTGGCGGGGCCGTCGACGGCGTGCGGCAACGCCTCGGTGAGCGCCAGTTGCGACGACGTCTGCACGTTGAACGCCCACATGCCGTAGTAACCCTGCAGGCCGCCGACGGCGATGCCGCCCAACACCAGTGCCGTGACGCCCACACCGGCGCGCCGTCGCCACGGGCCGTCCGGCGTGCGGGCCAGTGCCCAGGTCGCCAGTGGCGCGATCAGCACGGCGCAGCCCGGCAGCGCGTACAGGTAGGTGCGGAAGACCGCCTCGCCGCCGTAGTCGTTGACGAACAGCAGCACGAACGGGCTGAACGCGATCAGCGCGGGCACGAGGTAGGGACGCTTGGTGCGCCACCAAAAGGCCAGCGCCACCACGGCCAGCAGGATCACGGCCGCCGACAGGCCGCGGCACGCCAGCGACGTGAAGACCTTGGCAGCCGATCCGACGTACTCGGCGTTGGTCTCGCTGTTGGCCACCGGGTTGGCGCCCGAGAACACCCCGTGCTTGAACACGATCTGCTGACGCGGATAGAGGTACCCCGCCAGCACGGCGCCGTACGGCAGCACCAGCCAGGCCGGGCGGACCCTGCGGGTCAGCGTCAGCAGCACGAGGAGCCCGAAGAGCCAGAACGGGGTGAGCTGGTGGGTGGGCACGATCGCGGCGAAACCGATGAACGCCAGCACGTGCGCCGCCGCCGAGCCTTCACCCGACACCAGCAACGTGACCACGGCGACGCCCATCGCGAACGCCAATGCCTGCGGCGAATAATAGTCTTGGCCAACCCAATTCGCGAGTTCCATGACGAACGCCGCAACGAGTGCCTGCGCGCGGCCGAGCCCGAGGGCCCGCGCCAGCACGCCCACCAACACGGCGAGCACCACGTGCGTCACGGGTGCGAACCAGTGCGCGACGGTCAGCGGGTCGACGGTGGTGACGCTCGACATCCACGCCAACGACGTGAAGGCGGCGGGCCATTCGCGATAGATGTCCACGCCGGTGGGTGGCAACGCGTGGTGCACCAGCAGGTAGTCCACGATGCCGACGTGCTTGTACGTCCACGCATAGATCGGCAGATCCGTGATGGCCGTGACGGTTCCGCGGATGACGGTGATGGTGGCCATCAGCACGGCCCCCGCCGCGACGAGGCGGCCGGCCCGCACCGCGGTGACGAACGCGCACACCAGCGCCACGGCGACCGGGGCGAGCACGAAGCCGGTGCCGGAGAACAGCAGACCCAGCGGCGACCCGGCGTCGGCCATGCCCGGCAGTGCGGCCACCCACACGCCGAGGGCCACCGCCGCCGTCAGCAGCGGACCGCTGGGGCGCCACCGCAGCACCGCGGTCGCGACGGTGGCCGTCTGGAACCGGATCTCGTCGCGACGGCGGAGCGACACGGTGGCCGACGCCATGACCGCGCCCACGAGCGCGAGCAGCAGTTGCACCGGCGCCCACACGCCGACCCACGCCAGCGCGGCGGTGGCGGCCGTCATCGTCGACAGGCCGACGAGCGGGACGGCGGCCGCACGGGCCGGGCCGCGCAACCGGGTCCACGCGACGGTCGCCAGTCCGGGCCCGGTCAGCACGAAGACCAGCAGCAGCGCGCCACGCAGTCCCGACGGCCCGGGCAGCGCCGCCGCCAGACCCGCCACCGCGGACACCAGCGCGCCCACCTCAACGGCGCCCGCGGGGGCGCGGTGTCGCGGGAGCGCCGCAGCGATCCCGTGGTGTGTCCGCATCGCGACGTCGGTCATTGCGACACCCGCACCCACGCCACCGTCATCGTCGCCGGGAAGGTGGTGTCCGCGCCCACGGGGCCCGGCCAGTCCCCACCGACGGCGACGTTGAGCAACAGGTAGAACGGCTTGTCGAACACCCAGCGCTGCCCGGGTGCGAGCTGGCTCTCCTGCAGCACGGTCGTCGTCTGGTCGTCGATGCCGTAGGTCAGCCGGCCCGGGTCGCGCTGCACCCAGTAGGTGTGGAAGTCGTCGACGAAGGCCGGGTCGATGGTGCGCGAGCCCTCCAGCTTGTAGGCGGTGCCGTCGGCGTCCGGGCCGATGGCACCGTTGTGCACGAACGTCGGCTCGCCGATGGTCTCCATGACGTCGATCTCGCCACTGGCGGGCCAGCCGACCCGACCGTTGTCGGTGCCGAGCAACCAGAACGCCGGATGCAGCCCGGTGCCCCGCGGGGCCTTGATGCGTGCCTCCACCCGACCGTGCGTGAACGCGAACTTGCCCTTGGTGGTCAACCGCGCCGACGTGACGCGGTCGCCGTCGCGACGCGCCTCGATGAGCAGGTTGCCCGCACCGTCCAGGCGCGCGTTCGCGGTGTCGGTGGTGTAGTCCTGCTGCTCGCCGTTGCCCCAGCCGGTGGCGCCGACGTCGTAGCCCCACAGCCGGGAGTTCGGCGGCGCCCCAGCGGGTCCGTCGAAGTCGTCGTAGAGGGCCTCGGCGTTCGCCCGGCCGTGCGTGAACGTCACGATCGAGATCACGACGGCCACCACCACCGCGACGCTGGGAAGCGCCCACCGCCAGAACACCTTCATCTCCTATCCACCCGTCCTCGGGGCGATCTCGTCGGATGCGTCGCCGGGTTCGGCGACCATGGCGCGGTAGCGCGCCACGGTGGGCGCGACCAGGACCACCGTCGCCATGGCCTCCGCCGCCAGGAACGCCCACCCCACGCCGTCCAGGCCGCGCGAGCGGGTCAGCAGCAGCGAGCCGCCGACGATGACGGCGGTCACCGCGACCCGGACCACCAGGAACGGCAACAGCCGCTGGCGAATTCGTGCGAACGCCTCGTACACGTCGTTGACGGCGGCCAACGGCAGGAATGCCGCGGCCAAGAACAGCAGGTCCTGGCCGTTGGCCCGGTAGTCCGGGCCCGCCAGGCCGAGCACCAGGGGCCCGACGGTGACCAGACCGGCGCTGACGACGACCGCCACGGCGGTCTGCATGCGCACCATCCGGCGGGTCAGCGACGCGGTGCGGTCCGGATGTCCGGCCACCTCGGCCACGTAGGGGCTGACCACCAGGTGCAGCAGCAGGTAGGCAGCCGAGACCATGGACCACGTCACCGCGAAGTACGCGTTGGCCGCCGCACCGAGCGTCGTGATCACGATCAACGGAACCACCAGCGGACCGATGGTCCACAGCGCCGAAATGCCGAAGGAGGGACCGAGATAGGCCCACATGCGACGCGCCGACGGCAGGTCGGGCGGCGCGAGGAACTGCGGGTCCACGGTCACGCGCCTGCGCAGGGCGGCACCGGTGAGCGCCACCGCGACGGCGGCGGTGCACGTCCAGGCGGCCACGATGGTGCCTGCGAAGGCCGACCCCACCAGCGCCGCCAGCGCGGCCAGCTTGGCCACCGCGTGACCGAGGTTCTTGGCCGCCGCCCACCGGGCCACGCCGGCCCCGGAGCACACCTTGTCCTGCAAGGCGAACAGCGCGAGCACCAGCACCACCAGCGGGAATGCGGCCATGGCCCCACCGGATCCGAACAGCGCATCGCGCGGGCCCAGCACCACCATGCCCGTGCCGGCCAGCAGCGCCGTACCCGCGACGATCAGGTGGCCGCGCGCCACCAGACGCCCCGCCCCGGTGCCCGCCACCGGCAGGAAGCGCTCGAACAGCGTGTCGATGCCGACCAGCGCCAGCGTGGACAGCATCAGCGCAGAGTTGATCCACGCCGCCGCCACGCCCACCTCGTCGGCGGGCACCAACCGTGCCACCACGCTCCAGAACGCCAAACCCAGCAGGCCCGTCGCCACCGAGGACACCAGCAGCGCAACGGTGTTCACGCGCAGGTTCTGGTCGGCTCCGGTGACGATGCGGACCTCGACGGCCTCGGTCATGTCGTCACCCCCCGCAGCGGCGTCGCGCGTCGGCCGTCGCGCCGCGCTGCGCGGAACGCCCGGGCGCCTGCGAACACCGCACGCCAGTCCCACGTTCCGAGGCCGTCGGGCAGCAGCGCGGCGATGTCGTCGTCGGGCAGCGTGCTCGACGACGCCCCCCGGACGTGGGCGGCCAGCGCGGGCGCCCGACGGATGCTGGTGGCGAACGCATGTCGCGCGAGCGTCGGGCGGCTGGCGACCTTGGCCAGCCACGCGCCCATGCCCATGTCGTAGTCCTTGGCCTGCTGGAGCAGCAGATCGGCGCTGGCGCGATGCCGGTGCCACACGATGGCGGCGGGTTCCCGGGTCAGGTGCGCACCGCCGAGCAGGATGCGCACGAACATGTCGAGGTCCTCGCCGCCGCGCGTCGGCGCACCCGCCCCCAGCGCCTCGTCGAAGCCGCCCAACTCGAAGGCCGCTCCGCGGTCGAGCGCGAAGTTGGCGCCGGTGCCGAAGTGGCCGACCGCGAACGGGAACAGCGGGATGTCGTCGGGCGGGGCGGTCACGTCGAAGGTGCGCCGCCGCACCGGACGCGACCAACCGGCCATCCGGTCGAAGTACGTCTGGGCCGGGGTGCGCAGTTCGGCCGCGGGCACCCAGCCGCTGACGCACGCCACCGAGGGCGACGCGAAGCCGGTCGCCAGTTCGGTCAGCCAGTGCCGATCCACGACGACGTCGTCGTCGGTGAAGGCGACGATGCGGCCCTCGGCGGCGCGCAGCCCGGCGTTGCGCGCACGGGACAGCCCGGGCCGGGGCTCGTCGACCACGCGGACGCCGGCATCACCGAGCGCTTCGACGTACCGCCGCGTCGCATCGGTACGGGCCGCGTTGTCGACGACGACGACCTCGAAGTCGGGATACTCCAGTGCCCGCAGCGATGTCACGGCGTCGCGCAGCATCTCGACGCGGTCGCGCGTGCAGAGCACCACGCTGATGCTCGGGGCGGTACCCGCTCTGGCATTCGGGGCGGTACCCGCTCGTGCGGCCCGCGGATCCCGCCGCGCGGCAGCGTCGGCCAGGACACGCAGCCCGGCCAGGTCGATCGTCCCGTCGACGACGCGTGCCTCGGCGAAACCGATGGGACCGTCGGCATCGCGGAGCAGGATGCGGGCATGCCGGAACGGTTCGCCACCGACGAGTTCGGCGCTCGAGTGCCCGGCGGCCAGCGCGGCGTCGACGTCGTCGCGCCAGATCTCCCCGATCCAGCGGGCTCCGTCCCAGGCGGGTGCCGACCCGGTCATGATGGGACGCAGTGCGAGTGCCGAGAGTGCGGTCACGTCGTCACCCGACCCCGGCGGACGTGGGCGGCACGACCACGCGCGTACCCCGCAGCGGTGACGGCCAGCCCGGCGATCACCGTCGCAGCCCGCGCCGCACCGGTGAGGTTGCGGGCCGCCACGCCGCGGCGCACCGCCCGCGGTAACACCGAAGTGGTGTAGGACTTCTCGGCGCTCAGTGAGGCCTGGGGGCCGACGAACGCCGCGACGACCGCCTTCGAGGTGCCTTCGTGATAGCACCGCCGCAGGAAGTACTTCAGCGTCGTGCGGTCCCGTGACACGTAGTGGTCCACGCGCGCGGCCGGGTCGAGCAGCACCCGCTGCGTCGGCAGGCCGGCGTGCAACCGGATGAAGAACTCGGTCTCCTCGCCACCCACGGGCAGGGTGCCCACGCGCCCGAGGTCGGAACGGAAGCCCCCCACCTGGTCCAGCGCGGAGCGTCGCACGGACATGTTGCAGCCGATGGGGTTTCGCACCGTCGCCACCCGGGTGGGCTGACCCACGTAGCTGCACCCCACCACCCAGTCGAACTCCCTGGGCAGCCAGGATGGCCGCCGCTGCGGCCACACCGGCGCGGCGTGCCCGCCCACGGCGGCGACCTCGGGGTCGCGGTAGTGCACGAGCAGCGACGCCGCCCAGCCGGGGTGTACGGCGGCGTCGTCGTCGACGAACGCGACCACGTGGCCGATGGCCACGGCGACACCGGAATTGCGTGCGCCGCTGAGCCCCCGGGTCTGCGCGTTGGGTACCGCCGTCACCCGAGCGTCGGCGCCGTAGCGTTCGAGCACGAGCCGGTGCAGTTCGTCGCAGTGGTCGAGCACCACGATCAGTTGGGTCACCGCGTCGCCCTCGGCGAGCACGGAATCGACGGCGCGGCACAGGTCGTGCCAGCGGCGGGTGGTGTAGGCGCAGATGACCACCGACAGCGTCGGCGCGTCACGCACGGTGGCGGCGTCGGCCACCTGGACGTCGCGGATCACGGCATGCCTCCCGACGCCGACGCGGCGGACCGACGGCGGGCGCTCGCCCGCCGCCACGTGCTCCACGCGTACAGCCCGTCCCGCCGCAGTTGCATGTCGACGGCCCGCACGCGACCGAAAGCGCTGTCGCGGGCGGTGATTCCCCACCGCGGATCGGTCGCCAGGGTGGCGACGATCTCCACCTGCTCGGCCCGCTGTGCGCGGCTCGAGGTGCGGGCGGTGGCCGAATCGCAGGTCAGGCGGAACGCAGCCAGCGTCTCGGGCACGCCGTAGAACGCCCCGTGCGCCAGCATGCGGATCCACAGGTCCAGGTCGGTGACGAACCGCGGACCGGAGCGGAAACCGCCGACGCGATCGAACAGGCTGCGCCGGAACATCGTGGCGACCGGTGCGCCGATCGGGTTGGTGCCACTGCGCACGACGGCCCTGGCGACCTCGCAGGCGTTGCGCACACCCGTGATTCCCGCCAGCCCGCGCGCCGGGCGCATCAGGGCACCGTCGTCGTCCACGAAGTCGGTCCGGGCCGACACCAGCACCACGTCGTCGCGCCGATCGAGGACGTCGGCCTGAGTGCGCACGCAACCGGGATGCAACAGGTCGTCGGCACAGACGAGTTTGACGTAGCGTCCGGTGGTCCGGCGCACGGCGGCGTTGAAGTTGTCGGCCATCGGCAGCGTCTGCTCGTTGCGCACGACGGTCAGCCGCGCGTCGTCGAACGATGCCAGGACGTCCGCGGTGCCGTCGGTGCTGTGATTGTCGACGACGACGACCTCGAGCGACGACTCGTCCTGCGCCAGAATGCTGGTCAGCGTCTGGGCGATGTGCTGCTCGGCCTGGTATGCGGGCACGCAGACCGAGACCGTCGGAGCGGCGGTCATGGTGGCCTTCGGTCAGCTCGCCTTGATGGCGGCGTTGTCGGTGGTGATGGCTTGGACGAGGCGGCCGGACAACCCCGCGTCGTGGTCGCGCACCACGGTGCGCAGCACGCGGATGCCGTCGCGGATGGCCCGTAGGTTCGACTGACCGTGCCGGCGCGGCATTTCCATGCTCGGGACCTCGGTGACGCGCAGCCCACCCTGCATGGCGCGCACGATCATCTCGGCCTCGATCTCGAAGCCCGTCGCCGACAGCGACAGCACCTCGAGGTAGCGCCGGTGGAAGGCGCAGAATCCGTAGCAGAGGTCGGTCAGGTCACCGCCGTACAACCGGTTGAACACGGCCATGAGGAACTTGTTGCCCAGCCGGCGGAACGGCGTGATGTCCAGCGAGCCTCCGCCGCAGATGAAGCGCGAGCCCTTGACGAAGTCGAAACCGTTGGCCAGGTAGTGCAGGAAGTGCCGGATCTCCTGGGGGGCCATGCTGCCGTCGGCGTCCATCATGACGATGACGTCGCCGGTGGCGGCGGCGAAACCGGTGCGCAGCGCGCTGCCCTTGCCGGTGCCCTTCTGCTGCACCACGCGGATGTCCGGGCGGCAGCTCTTCGCGGTGATCACGGTGGCGTCCGTGGACTTCCCGTCGACGAGGATGATCTCGTCGACGTCGTCGGTGACCTGTTCCAGGACCCAGGCGATGTTGCGCGCCTCGTTGCGCACCGGGATCACCAGGCTCGTGGTCAGGCGCGTGCGGGGTCGCAGCGGCGACACCGCCGCCGCGGGACGGATCCCGACGTCCAGGACGTCGACGGGCGGAACACCGTTGGACGTCACGGCGCCGTGCCCGTTCGATGTCGTCTTCTCAGACACGAGCGTCTCTCCGATCTGTTGGCCGCAGACGCCGTTGACGGTCTCCGGACCGCCTCACCCGGGACGGGCCGATCACGCGCCTGCAAATATTTACACGTTTGCCAGATACTGCTGAGCGCCTTGCCGGGCGATTCTCAAAGCAAGCTCACGGGGCTTCCAGCGACCCGCAGGCAAAGTATTTCAGAAATTGATCGTCGATGCCAACCGTTGCATACGATTGGTATGTAGTGACCGTCGGTGTCATTTTGCACTGATGGAAGGCCTATGGCGTGGCTTGGATCACATCGACGGACCGGGCGAGCCCGAGATTCTGCACCCGTGGCTGCGGTTTCAGCAATCTTCAGCCCGATCGGGTTAGCCGGCGATGGATCGGCGCGCCGGTCGACGGTAGGCCGTCGCCGAGACGCTGCTGGCCAACTCGACGTCGAGGAACATCGCTGCTCACCGGCACCCCGAGCGAAACCGCGAGGAGGCGTCGTCGCCCGATCGGGCGCAGCACGAAACCGGCGGGTCCACCCTGAGGCAGACCCGCCGGCGAGGCAGTTCGATGACGTTGCGGGCGATCAGCCCTCGAGCTTGTATCCCAGGCCGCGCACCGTGACCAGGTGCACCGGGTTGGCCGGGTCGCTCTCGATCTTCGACCGCAACCGCTTCACGTGCACGTCGAGGGTCTTGGTGTCGCCGACGTAGTCGGCACCCCACACCCGGTCGATCAACTGGCCGCGCGTCAGCACCCGGCCGCTGTTGCGCATCAGATACTCCAGCAGATCGAACTCCTTGAGCGGCAACGTAATCGGCTCACCGTTGACCGCCACGACGTGGCGCTCCACGTCCATGCGCACCGGCCCGGCCTCCAGCACGCCATCGGCGATGCCCGTCTCGTCGGGATCGGCGCCGCGGCGCAGCACGGCCCGGATGCGGGCGATCAGCTCGCGCGCCGAGTACGGCTTGGTGACGTAGTCGTCGGCACCCAGCTCCAGCCCGACCACCTTGTCGATCTCGCTGTCGCGCGCGGTGACCATGATGACCGGCACGCTCGACCGCGACCGCAGCTGCTTGCACACGTCGGTGCCGCTCATGCCGGGCAGCATGAGGTCGAGCAGCACGATGTCGGCACCGGAGCGTTCGAACTCGGCGAGCGCAGACGGGCCGTCGGTGACGACCGTCGCCTCGAACCCCTCCTTGCGCAACAGGAAGGCCAACGGGTCGGCCAGTGACTCTTCGTCTTCGACGATCAACACACTGGTCATGAGTGTGGGTGGTCCTCTCGTTCGTGATACTCGTCGGGTTCGTCGGGCTCGTCGGGGAAGGGATAGACCGGGATCGACAACGTGAACGTCGACCCCGTGCCCGGCTGGCTCCACAGCCGGATGGACCCGTTGTGGTTGGCGGCCACGTGCTTGACGATGGCCAGGCCGAGGCCGGTGCCACCGGTGGCCCGGGACCGCGCCTTGTCGACCCGGAAGAACCGCTCGAACACCCGCTCCTGATCGGCACGGGCGATGCCGATCCCGCGGTCGGTCACCGCGATCTCGACGTTGTCACCGCGGCGCCTGCGCGAGATGGACACGCCGGAACCCTTCGGGGAGTAGGCGATGGCGTTGGACACCAGGTTGGCGATCGCGGTGACCAGCAGCGGTTGGTCGCCCAGCACGCGATACCCCGTCGGCGCATCGGTCGTGATGTCGATCTCGGCCGTGTCCGCGGCCACCTTGTACCGCGAGAGCGCCTCGGCCACCACGCCGTCGACGTCCACCGCCTCCAGATCCGGCAGCGGATCGGCGCCCTGCAACCGCGACAGCTCGATCAGTTCGCCCACCATGTTGGCCAACCGGTTGGACTCCACGACCATCTTCTTCGCGAAGCGGTCCACCGTCTCGGGATCGTCGGACGCCGACAGCAGCGCCTCGGCGAGCACCCCCATGGCGGCGACGGGCGTCTTCAGCTCGTGGCTCACGTTGGCCACGAAGTCGCGCCGCGTGGCCTCCATCCTGGCGTGCTCGGACTGGTCGTCGACGTAGACCACGGCGAAACGCCGATCGGCCTCGGTGAGCAGCCGCACGTGGCCGCGCACGTGCAACCCGTGGCGTCCCTGCGTGCGCACCGAGGCCAGGTCGACGTCGACGTCGTCGCCGGTGGCCAGGGTGCGCTGCGCCGCGGCCCACGCGCGGTCGTCGAGCAGCCGGTCGCGGACCAGACCCAGTTGGGTGGCCCGGTCGTTCATGTAGACGACGTCACGGAAGTTGTCGACGACGACGATGCCCACGGGCGACTGCGCCACCACGTGGGCCAGCATCTCGGAGATGGTCAATCCCGACGACGCCGCGGCACGACGCTCCTGGCGGGCGCGGAGTCGCGGCATCAGCACCGCTGTCAGCGCGGCGCCGAGCGCCAGCGCAAGCAGTGCCACGACTGCCGACAGCAGCAGTGCGGACGCCACACTCACGGGCAAATCGTACGCACGCGGTGAACGTCATCCCAGCAGCGTGCGGCCAAATCGGGACACGTCACACACTCAAACACAGGTGTTTGGCGGGCGTTCACCTGCGTTCACCCCGCGTTCAGCCGAACCGGCCGGACCGCACTCGCCGACCTACTTCGCGCCCTGCGCGGCCACCGCGGCCGCCCCCGCGGCCGCAGCCTCGGGATCGAGGTACCGGCCGCCCGGCACCGTCGGCTTGAGGTCGCCGTCCAACTCGTAGACCAGCGGGATGCCGGTGGGGATGTTCAGCCCGACGACGTCGGCGTCGGACATGCCGTCGAGGTACTTCACCAGGGCGCGCAGCGAGTTGCCGTGAGCGGCGATCAGCACGGTCCGGTCGGCCCGCAGATCGGGGACGACGGCCTGCTCGAAGTAGGGCACGAACCGCTCCACCACGTCGGCGAGGCACTCCGTGAGGGGCCCCCCGCCGATGTCGGCGTAGCGGGGATCGGCGTCCTGACTGAACTCGCTGCCCTTCTCGATGGGTGGCGGCGGGGTGTCGTAGCTGCGGCGCCAGGCCATGAACTGCTCTTCGCCGTACTTGGCCAGGGTCTCGGCCTTGTCCAGACCCTGCAGCGCGCCGTAGTGACGCTCGTTGAGCCGCCAGTTGCGGTGCACGGGGATCCACAGCCGGTCGGCGGCGTCGAGGGCCAGGTGCGCGGTGGTGATGGCGCGGCGCAGCAGCGAGGTGTACAGCACGTCGGGCAGCACGCCCTGCTCGGCGAGCAGCGTGCCGCCGCGCGCCGCCTCGGCACGCCCCTTGTCGGTGAGGTCGACGTCCACCCAACCGGTGAACAAGTTCTTCGCGTTCCATTCGCTCTCGCCGTGGCGGAGCAGCACCAGCGTGGCCATGACGTCATCCTGTCATGGCGGAGCGCGTCGCGCGGCGACCGCCGGCGCCGAAATGGCGGGAGCGTCCCGAAGCTAGGGACCCGCCTCGCCGTCGTCGCCCTCGTCGATGAGGTGCTCGAACGCCTTGAGGTTCTTCAACGACTCACCGCGGGAGACCCGCCACTCCCACTCCTTCTGGATCGAGGAGCGGAAGCCCAGTTCCAGCAGCGTGTTGAAGTCGGAGTCGACGGCGTCGAGCACCTGGCCCAGCACGCGGTCGATCTCGTCGGGCGTGACGGCGTGCAGCGCCATCCGGCCCACCAGGTACACGTCACCCATGTTGTCCAACGTGTAGCTCACGCCGTAGAGCTTGCGGTTGCGGCGCAGCAGGAAGCGGTAGACGCCCTCGGCGTTCTCGTCGGGCCGACGGCACACGAACGCCTCGACCCGCACCGAGTGGTCGCCGATGCGCAGGATGGTGTTGGTCTTGAGCTTGCGTTCCCCCGGCAGCGCCACCACCACGCCGGGTTCGCCATTGCGGCCGCCCTGGTGGAACGAGTACTCGAGGTCGTGCTGCTTGAGCGTGTCCTCGATGGTGTGGCGGATGTCGTGTGCGGTGGTCATGCGCGCACCCCGCGCCGCAGCGACAACCGGCGGCGGTCCCGGCGCGGTGCCACGTCGCGGCGGGCGTGCCGCGCCTGGTGCTCGCTGATCGCCCGCCCGTAACTGGCCAGCAGGCCGTCGACGGTGTGCCCCCAGGAGAACGTCGCGGCGTGCGCGTGGGCGGCGCCGGCCAGGGCACCCCTGCCCTGGCGCAGTACGCCGTCGAGGGCGGCGGCCCAGTCGTCGGCGTCGTGCGTGCGCACCAGCGCACCGCTGACGCCGTCCCGGACGGCCACCGGCAGGCCGCCGACCGCGGCCGCGACGACGGGGGTGCCGCAGGCCTGCGCCTCGACGGCCACCAACCCGAACGACTCGGCATGACTGGGGACGGCGACGACGTCGGCGGCCCGGTACAGCTCGACCAGTCGATCGCGGCTCTGGGCAGGAAGGAAGGTCACGCGTTCGGTGATACCCAGCTCTGCGGCAAGCCGAACCAGACCGTCGGGATTGGCGAGGCCCGAACCGGACGGGCCGCCCGCGATCACCACGCGGACGCCGGGCAGCAGGGCCGCCGCGCGCAGCAGCACGTCGGGCGCCTTGAGCGGCTGGATGCGGCCCACGAATGCCACCACCTGCTCGTCGACCGACAGCCCGAGCGCGGCGCGGGCGGCGTCGCGATCGCCTGGCGTGAAGGTCTGCAGGTCGACACCGGGGTGCACCACGTCGATGCGGTCCGGATCGGCGTGGTGCAGCGAAACCAGTTCGCGCGCTTCGTATTCGGTGTTGACGATCAGACGGTCGGCCTCGTCGACCACCTGCTGCTCCCCGACCGCGCGCAACGGCGGTTCGGGCTGGTCTCCTGCGGCCAGGGACGCGTTCTTGACCGCGGCCAGGGTGTGCGCGGTGTGCACCAGCGGCACCGCCCACCGGTCGCGGGCCAGCCAGCCGACCTGCCCGGAGAGCCAGTAGTGCGAGTGCACCACGTCGTAGTACCCCGGCTCGTGGGTCGCCTCGGCGCGCAGCACCCCGGCCGTGAACGCACACAGTTGGGTGGGCAGATCGTTCTTGTCCAGCCCCTCGAACGGGCCCGCGACGACGTTGCGGACCAGGACGCCCGGCGCGACGCGCACCACCGGTGCGTCGCTGGAGGTGGTGGCCCTGGTGAAGATCTCGACCTCCACGCCGCGGCGCGCCATCTCGAGCGCGCTCTGCAGGACGTAGACGTTCATTCCGCCGGCGTCACCGGTACCCGGCTGGGCCAGCGGTGAGGTATGGACCGACAGGACGGCGACACGCACCACCCCATCCTTACACCGCGGGATGTTCGCCCTCGTCAGCGGTGGCCGGTCAGGCCGATTCCGGGCGCCTGGCCGCGGCGCGCCGCATGGCCCCGATCGGATCGGCGTACAGCCCGCCGAGCGACACCACGCCTGCGCCCGCCTCCTGCACGCGGTTGCCGAACGACGTCACGCGGATGCCGCGCACCCCCAGCACCGTGCGCCGGGCGAAGGCCCGTTCGACCAGCGGGATGCCCTCCGGGTACTCGGTGAAGGCCTGCCCGCCGACGACGAGGTCGTCGGGGTTGAGCATGTCGCGCAGCAGCGCGACGGACTCGCCGAGCACACGGGACCGTTCGGCGAGCAGGGCGACGGCCCCGGGGTCGCCGGCGCGGGCGGCGCGATACACCGCGCCGATGGTCGACGCCGGCCCCTCGGCGGGCAGGAGGCGTTGCCTGCGGGCGGCGGCCACCACGGCCTGATCACTGACGGTGGACTCCAATTGTTCACTGCCACCGAGGATCTCGCTGTGCACGGGCAACGCCGCGATGGTTCCCGGCCCGCTGGTGGGCGAGTGCACGCGGCCGTCGATCGACAGCGCGTAGCCGACGGTCTCGCGGACGTAGAGGTACAGGCTGGTGCCGGTCTCCGGCGTCGCCCGTCCGGGCCCGCGGCGCGCCCCGAGCAGCAGCTCCGCCCCGGCCATCGCGTCGACGTGCGAGGCCAGCGACACCGGTAGGCCCAGCGCCTCCGCCAGCACCGGGCCGACGGGCGCACCCGACCAACCGAGCCGCGGGTGCTCGACGGTGCCGGATGCGCTGTCGACCACGCCGCCCGCGGTGATGCCGACCCACAGGGGCCGCCTGCGGTGCCACCGGGCGAGGTAGCGCCGCGCGCTGTCGGCCAGGGCGGCCAGCGCGGCGGCCTGCGTTCCCCGTGGTGTCGGCGTCTCGACGACGTCGAGGGTGCGGCCCAGCAGGTCGGTGGCGGCGATGCTGGTGGTGCGGGCGCCGATGTGCACCGCCAGTGTCAGATAGGGCTCGTGGTTCACCTCGACGGGCACCCGCGGCCTGCCGATGGCGCCCGACACCGCGAGATCTGCGCGCTCACGCAGGATTCCGGCATCCAGCAGAGCGGTGACCTGGCGGTTCACGGTGGCGATGGACAGCCCGGTGACCTTGGCGATGACGTCGCGGGCGATGGGCCCGCGCACCCGCGCCGCGCCGAACACGGCCGCGGCCGCGGCATCGGCCACGCGCAGCGCGGGCGCGACGACGTGGTGGCGGGCATGCAGTGAACGCGCCGCGGCGCGGGCAGGGGTGGAGATCGGGGTGGCGATGGAGGCGGTCATTCGTCGTCCTGGGTGAGTCATCGGGGCTGGTGGGTTCGAAGCCACACCTGCGACTCAGCTCAGACGATCGACGTCAGCGGGTCCCGTCAGGCGCGGCGAAGAGCGCGACGACGACAACACGCACGCCGGGCGGCGTTGCGGGAAGCCTGGAACGAGGACACGTCGGCAAAGGTAGCACGCTGACTAGAGTCGGGGGAATGACCACTTCCGAATCTCGCGAACGCGTGGCCGTCGTCACCGGAGCCAGCTCCGGCATCGGTGAGGCGACGGCCAAAACCCTTGCAGCGCTTGGGTTCAAGGTGGTCTGCGCGGCCCGCCGCGAAGACCGGGTGCGCGCCGTCGCGGACGCCGTCGGCGGCACCGCGATCGTGACGGACGTCACCGACCAGGAGTCGGTGGACGCGCTGGCCGCCCAACTGGACCGCGTCGACGTCCTGGTGAACAACGCCGGCGGCGCCAAGGGCCTGGCGCACGTGGCCCAGGCCGACCTGGACGACTGGCGATGGATGTGGGAGACCAACGTGCTGGGCACGCTGCGCGTGACGCGGGCACTGCTGCCGCAGCTGGTCGCCTCGGGCGACGGGCTCGTCGTCACCATCACCTCGATCGCCGCGTTCGAGACCTACGACGGCGGCTCCGGTTACACCTCGGCCAAGCACGCCCAGGGGGCGTTGCACCGCACGCTGCGCGGCGAGCTGCTGGGAAAACCGGTGCGGCTCACCGAGATTGCACCGGGCGCGGTGGAGACCGAGTTCTCCCTGGTGCGCTTCGAGGGCGACCAGGAGCGCGCGGCCCAGGTGTACGCGGGCATCACGCCGCTGGCCGCACAGGACGTGGCCGACGTCGTCGGCTTCGTGGCGTCGCGGGCCCCGCACGTCGACATCGACACCGTCGTCATGCGCCCGCGCGACCAGGCGCCGCACGGGCGGTGGAACCGCCGGACGTGAGCGCCGCTCAGCCGCCCGGTGCGCTGGTCACCGGGACCGGCGGCGTCGTGGTGGGCGTCCCCGACAGGGTGGGCGCACTGCTCGGCGTCACCGGCGCCGTCACCGGGACGTTCGACGGCGGCGTCGCCTCCGACAGCGCCGACATGGCCTTCCACTCGTCCCACGACACGGCCCAGTCCCAGATGTCACCGTCGGCGTAGGACAGCTGGATGCGGGTGCCCGTGACCTCCACCGGGTCGCCGTACACCGCCGTGTTGAAGTACTGCTGGGCGTCGGAGGTGGACAGGTTGATGCAGCCGTTGGTGACGTTGGTGTTGCCCTGCGCACCCGAGCTGGCCGGGTTGGCGTGGATGAACTCGCCGTTGTTGGAGATCCGCACGGCGAAGCGCTCGTGGGCGTTGGTGTAGCCGGCCGCCGGGTTGGACATGTAGAAGTCCTCGTACTTCTCGGTCACCACGTGGATGCCGCTGCGCGTCACGTTGCGGTCCAGGTCGCCCTCGCCGTAACTGCACGGGAAGTCCATGATCACCGCCCCCTGCTCGTCGAGCACCTGGACGCGGTGGCTGGTGGCGTCGGCCTTGACCACCTGGCGCCTGCCGATCGCGATGTCGAGCGTGACGTCGGAGGCACCGTAGTGGTCGTTGCCGAACGGGACGCCGTAGAGGTTGGCCTTGACGTGCACCTGCGTACCCGAGGGGTAGTACTCCTTGGTGCGGTAGTGCACGCGCGAGCCGCCGGCCTCGTCGGGCAGCCAGGCCCAGCTGCCCTCGACGGGCGGCTGGGTGGTGACGGTGAGCGCCTTCTCCACGGTCTTGCGGGCGTCGTCGTCGATCGCCGCGTCGAACTGCAGGATGATGGGCGCCGCGACGCCGACGGTCTGCCCGTCGGAGAGCTGGAACTGCCCGCTGACCTGCTTGACCGGGTCGACGGTGGTGAACGCCCCCTTGATCGGCACGGGCTTGCCGTCGTCGCCGACGGCCGAGCCGCCCCAGGTGTACTCCACGCCGTAGCCGAGCGGCTCGGTGGTGGTGTACGCCGTGCGCTCCCGGTTGATGGTGCCCGCGACCACCTTGCCGTTGGGGTTGGTCAGCGTGACCTGCTGCAGCTTGCCGTTGGTGACCTTGACGCCGACGGGCGAGGTGGGCGGCACGTCGGTGGCCGCATTGGCGGGGCTGAAGGTGACCTCGGCGGACTTCGGGGCGTCCGACGTCGCCGTACCGCCGGAACCGCCGATCACCGAACCCTGGGCGCACGCCGCCAGAAAACCCGACGTCCCCACCGCGATCGCGGTCAGCGCCTGGCGCCTGTTGATGGTCACGTGGACCAAGGGTACCTAGAGCGCGCACCCGATCAGACACGGCTCCGGTGTGAGTTCGATCCCGAACACCCTGTCTACCCCGTCGCGGACGGTTCTGGCCAGCTCCAACACGTCGGCGGTACGCGCGCCACCCCGGTTGGTCAACGCCAGCGCATGCTTGGTCGACAGCCGTGCGGGCGCGCCGGGGTCGGGGAAGCCCTTCCCGAAGCCGGCATGCTCCACCAGCCACCCCGCGGCCAGCTTGACCCCGTCGGCGGCCGGATAGTGCGGCACCGGGCCCGAGGCGGCAGCGGCGATGCGCCGATAGTCGGCCTCGGCCACCACGGGGTTGGTGAAGAACGAGCCGACGCTCCACGTGTCGGGGTCGGCGTCGTCGAGCACCATGCCCTTGCGCCGCCGCAACGCCAGCACGGCCGCCCGCACCCGGGCGGGATCGGCGCGCGAGCCGGGCTCGACGTCCAACGCCGTGGTCAGCTCGCCGTATCTCAGCGGGGCGCTGCGCCCGGCCGCGTCGAGGGCGAACTCGACCTCGAGCACCACGGCGTGCGGCGAGTTCTTCAGCACGCTGTGGCGGTAGCCGAATCCCAGCGCGTCGGCGGGCACCCACTCGTCGACGCCGCGCTCGCGGTCGTACCAGCGCACGCGGGTGATCACGTCGGCGACCTCGACGCCGTAGGCGCCCACGTTCTGCACCGGCGTGGCCCCCGTCGACCCGGGGATGCCCGACAGGCACTCCAGCCCGCCGAGACCGTGCCGCAGCGACTCGGCCACCACGTCGTCCCACACCGCGCCGGCCTGGGCGCGCAACCGGTCCCCCGACACCGTCACCGCCGCATTGGCCAGCCGCACGACGGTCAGATCCACCAGGTCGTCGGCCAGCACCACGTTGGAGCCGCCCCCGAGGACGAGCACGCGATCGGCGGGCACGTCGCCGTCGACGACGCGGAGCACGTCGACGACCTGCTGCGTCGACGTACACGTGATCAGCCGGTCGGCGACCGGACCCACGCGCAACGTCGTCAGCGGCGCCAACGCCACGGCCCGCTCGACCGCCGCCCCCGCGATATCCGCACCGACCACGGTTGACCACCGTAGCGTGAGCTAACTTGGTTGCTTATGCCACGCTCCTTCGACCTGGTCGCCGAGTACGAGGAAGGCGTCGACGAGGTCCGGGACGCATTCGGCGATCGGTCCTACTGGCTTGCGCGGCTGGCCGATTCGGGGTCCGACGAGGCCACGCTCGACGGCATGACCGCCACCGCCGACGGCGGCACCGCCGTGGTCACCACCCAAACCCTCTACGCCAGCCGGTTGCCCGCGCTGGTGGCGCAGTTCCACCACGGCGACCTGAGTTTCGTGCGGGAGGAGTCCTGGACCTCGGTGCGCGACGGCAGCGCCGACGCCACCATCAAGGGATCGATCACCCGCGCGCCCGCCACGCTGACCGGCACCGCGACGCTGGCGGCGGCGGGCACGGGAGCGCGGCTGCGGCTGACCGTCTCCGTCGAGGTGCGCATCCCCCTCGTCGGCGGCAAGGTCGAGGGCTTCATCGGCAGCCAGCTCGCGGAGCTGGTGCGGGCCGAGCAGCGGTTCACCACGGAGTGGCTGCGCAGCCACTGAATCAGGCTGCCTCGACATGGAATCGGCACGCCGTCCCGTCGGCAGGCTGACGCGCGGCACCACGGGCCACAACCGGCTGCGCCGCAGCGACCGCTGGCTGGTGCACTCCCCTGCGGTGCGGGCCGCGATTCGGTCCGCGGCCGACCCGCTGGTGGTCGATCTGGGCTACGGCGCGCTGCCCGTGACGACGCTGGAGCTGGCGCATCGCCTGCGCACGGTGCGCGACGACGTCCGCGTCGTCGGCCTGGAGATCGACCCGGAACGGGTGGCCCGCGCCCGCGAGGTCACGGCCCCCGGTGTCGACTTCGCGCTCGGCGGCTTCGAATTGGCAGGCCTGACACCGGTGTTGGTCCGCGCGTTCAACGTGCTGCGGCAGTACGACGCCGCCGACGTGCCGGCGGCGTGGGCCCTGCTGCGGCGTGGCTTGGCGCCCGGAGGCCTGGTGATCGACGGGACGTGCGACGAGCTGGGCAGGCGCTGCTGCTGGGTGGTGATGGACGCCGGCGGCCCCCGGCAGCTGGTGCTGGCGTGCGACCCGTTCGCCGTCGACCGCCCGTCGGATCTGGCCGAACGCCTCCCCAAGGTGCTGATCCACCACAACGTCGCGGGCCAGCCGATCCACGACTTCCTGACGGCCGCCGACCGCGCGTGGGCAGGCGCCGCTGCGCAGGGCGTGTTCGGGCCGCGCGTGCGGTGGCGGGCGATGGTCGACGCACTCCGCGTGCAGGGCCTCCCCGTGACACCCGCCCGCAGGCGGCTGCGCGACGGCGTGCTGGCGGTCCCGTGGGAGTTCGTCGCGCCGCACTGAGCCGGGGACCGGCGACCAGGCAGCACTGAGCCGGGACCGGCGACCAGGCAGCGCAGAGCCGGGACCGGCGACCAGGCAGCACCGAGCCGGCGGCCGGCGACCAGGCAGCGCAGCGCCGGGGCCGGCGACCAGGCAGCACTGAGCCCGGGGCCGGCGACCAAGGTAGCGCCGCGCCGGCCGCGGTTACCCTGGCGACCATGCGGATCGCTCTCGCGCAGCTCGTCGCAGGCACCGACCCGGCGGCCAACCTCGAGCTGGTGGCGGACCTCACCCGCCGCGCAGCCGCTGCCGGCGCCTCGCTGGTGCTGTTCCCCGAGGCCACGATGTGTCGCTTCGGGGTGCCGCTGGCGCCCGTCGCCGAGCCGCTCGACGGTCCCTGGGTGACCGGGGTGCGCCGGATCGCCGCCGAGCACGGCGTCGTGGTGGTGGTGGGCACGTTCTGCCCGGCCGACGACGGCCGCGTCACCAACACCCTGGTGGCCACCGGCCCCGGCGTCGAGGCCCACTACCACAAGATCCACCTCTACGATGCGTTCGGCTTCAGCGAATCCCGCACCGTCGCACCGGGTTTCGAGCCCGTCACGATCGACGTGGACGGCGTCCGCGTGGGCCTCACCACGTGCTACGACATCCGCTTTCCCGAGCTGTTCACCGAACTCGCACTGCGCGGTGCGCAGGTGATCACCGTGCACGCCTCCTGGGGGTCGGGGCCGGGCAAGCTCGAGCAGTGGACGCTGCTGGCCCGCGCCCGCGCCCTGGACACCCAGAGCTGGATCGCGGCCGTCGACCAGGCCTACCCGGGCGAGGAGGTCGCCGCCGTCGGCCCCACCGGCGTGGGCGGCAGCATCGTGGTGTCCCCCACCGGCGACGTCGTCGACGCCGCGGGGGCAGAACCCGGGCTGCTCGTGGCCGACGTCGACCCCGCCGCCGTCGAACCGGTCCGCGACGGCGTCGCGGTGCTCCGCAACCGCACCGAGTTCACTCGTGCGGGTAAGGCAGAATCGCGAGCGTGACCGATCCGTGGGCCCGTCCGGCCAACCAGCCACCGCAGGGACCGAACTCCCCGGCCGGTGAACCTCCGACCCAGCAGGCCCCCGCGGCGGGCCAGCCGCACGGTGCCGGCCAGCCGCCACCCCCGCCGCCGCCGTACGACGCCGGGTCGCCCCCGCCCCCGCCGTCGTCGCCGCCCCCGTCGCCGTCGTCGAAGGGCAACCGGCGGCGCGACCCGCTGTCCATCACGCTGATCGTGGTGATCGTGCTGGCCCTGGCGCTGGCCGGCCTGGTGGGCGCCGAGTTGTACGCCCGCCACCTGGGCGACCAGGAGGTCGCGCGCGCCACCGAGTGCGTGGTGCAGGACCAGGTCGACGTGTCCTTCGGGCCCCGGCCGTTCCTGCTGCAGCACTTCAGCGGCACCTACAGCGGCATCCACATCACCACCGCCGGCAATCAGCTGCGCGAGGCCAAGGGCATGAAGGCCGACATCTACCTCGACGACGTGCGCGTCTCGGATTCCGCGAACTCCGCGGGCACCATCGGGTCGCTCAACGCCACCGTCACGTGGACGGCCGAGGGCATCAAGGAGACGTTGCAGAACGCCATCCCGCTGGTGGGCAGCTTCGTCAACGGCGTCACCACCAACCCGTCGGACGGCACCGTGACCATGAACGGCGCCCTCGGCGACATCGTCACCAAGCCGCAGGTGGTCGACGGCGGCATCAACCTGCAGGTGACGAAGCTGACCGGGCTGGGCTTCACCCTGCCCCGGGAGGCCGTGCAGCCCGCCCTGGACGCCTTCAGCGCGCAGCTCACCAAGGATTACCCGCTCAATATCAAGGCCGACAGCATCGAGGTCACCGACACCGGGGTGGTGAGCAAGTTCTCGGCGCAGAACGCGGCCATGCCGACCGGCGGCGCCCCGCAGAACGACAACTGCTTCGCGGGGATCTGAGCCGGATCAGTCCGGGGGGAGCGCGTCGAGCACGGCGCGCGACCCGGACAATCCCAGCCGCGTCGCGCCGGCGTCGAGCATCGCCAGCGCGGCGTCGGCGGTGCGGATGCCGCCGCTGGCCTTGACGCCCACTCCCGCGCCCACCGTGGCGGCCATGAGTTCCACGGCGCGGACCGACGCCCCGCCCGCGGGGTGGAAGCCCGTCGAGGTCTTGACGAAGTCGGCGTCGGCCTCCGCGGCCGCCCGACACACGTCGACGAGGGTCTGCTCACCGGCGAACTCGAGCAGCGCGGCCGACTCCACGATCACCTTGAGCACCGTGCCGGGGACGGCCGCGCGGACGGCGGCGACGTCGGCGTGCACGGCCGCGAAGTCGCCGGCCACGGCGGCGCCGACGTCGATGACCATGTCCACCTCGTCGGCGCCCGCCGCGACGGCCAGCGCCGCCTCCCGCGCCTTGATCTCGGACGCGTGCTTGCCCGACGGGAACCCGGCGACGGTGGCCACGGTCAGGCCCGACGCGTCGGCCCGCGCCACGTTGGGCACCATCGACGGCGAGACGCAGACGGCGAGCACCCCGAGCGCGCGCGCCTCCGCGACGAGCGCGACGACGTCGGCGTCGGTGGCCTCGGGCTTGAGCAGCGTGTGATCGATCAGCCGGGCGACGCGACCACGCGTCCACGGCGCCATCAGAACGGCTCCTCGGTGCCGCCGGGATTGCATCCGGTGGCGATCATGGTGTTCTGGTCCACCTCGGGCCGCCACGGCTCCAGATTCCAGCTGGTCTTACCCGGTTGGCCCAGTTCGGCGAACTGCCAGTGGCACAGGAACTGCTCCCGCATGCCGGGCAGATCCGCGTCGGGCGCCGAGGCGAGCACCTCCGACCAGGCCTCGTCGCCCTGCGCCTGCGTCCCGGGCATCCGGGACGCCGCGCGGGCCGCGAGCGTCGGGTAGACGCGCAGGCTGGACAGGTCACCCCACTTGGCCCACTCCGTGTGGTCGACGTAGGGCGGGGCGGGGATGGGCTCGGCCCAGGCGGGGGTCGGTGCGATGGTCAGCAACGCAGGCGCGGCGGCCGCGCACAGCGCGACCGCGAGACGGCGGCGCACCTAGTGCGACTTTCCCTGCACGTCGAGGACCTTCGGCCGGACGTCGACGATGTAGATGCCCGCCGCGCACGCGACGATGGCGGAGCCGACCGGGGCACCGAGGATGAAGGCCAACAGAATGGTGCCGCCGAGGATGGCGAGCCAGATCGGCTTGCTCAGCTTCTCGGCCGCCGGGAAGGCGTCGGTCCGCTGGATCGCGGCATGGATGAACGCGTAGGCGCCCATGGCCAACGCGCCCACCTGAACGGCGAGAAGGACGTAACCCACCAGATCCTGAGGCTGCACGCCTCAAGCCTAGGCGGATTACGCCCTCTCGCGTCAACCGGTGGCCCGGCTCCTACTTCTGGGTGACCTTCTTGGCCGGCGCCTTCTTGGCGGGCGGCGTGGCCTTCTTGGCCGGTGCCTTCTTGGCGGGGGCCTTGGCCGGAGCCTTCTTGGCGGCGGCCTTCACCGGCTCGGCGGCCTGCTCGGCCTTCTTCGGCAGTTCGACGCCGACCAGCTTGGCGGCACGCTCACCGACGGCGCGGGTCTGCGTCGCCACGGTGCCGAGCGCGTCCTGCGTCAGCTCGACGGCCTGGTCGGTGACGCTCTCCACGCGGCTGGCGGCCTCTTCCAGGCCGGGCTGGCTGCGGAGGCGCTCGAGGGCGGCCTCGCCCCGCTCGACCAGGCGGTTGTAGGTCGCGGTCGCGCTCTCGGCGTAGCCCTCGGCGGCCTTGCGCAGCTCGTCGGAGTTGAGCCGTTCGCGGATCTCGGTGACCTGACCGGGCAGCTCTTCCTGCAGCTTGGTCAGATTGGCCCGGGCCTCGTCCACGCGCGCCTCGGCGTCGGTGCGGGCTTCCTCGGCGCGTTCGCGCAGCGCGGCGACGATCTCGTTCACCGTGGCGAGCGCCAGGTCGGCGGCGCCGACGGCGGCGAGCAGCGGGGCCTTCAGGTCATCGATGGTGGGCTGGTTCTTCTCGGCCATGTCTCTTCCTTCCTGGGAATGTGTGCTTGGACCGTGTTCGTGAGGTGTCGGTACGGGGTGCAACAGGTGTCAGTCAGTGGTGGGCTCCTCACCGGGCGCGGCAACCGGTTCTGTACCCGATTCGAGCGCCACCGCCTCGTTCTGCTGCCTGAAGGAGGTGTAGATGTCCAGCAACACCTGCTTCTGCCGCTCCGTGATCGCGACGTCCGCGACGATGGCGTCGCGTACCTCGCTGCGCTCGGCCGGCTCGAGCATCCCGGCCTGGACGTAGAGCACTTCGGCCGAGACGCGCAGGGCCTTGGCGATCTGGCTGAGCACGTCGGCCGACGGTTTGCGCAATCCCCGCTCGATCTGACTCAGGTAGGGGTTGCTGACGCCGGCCTGCTCGGCGAGCTGCCTGATCGAGACCTGCGCGGCCTCCCGCTTGGCGCGGATGAACCCACCGATGTCCTGTGCGGCGTTGGTGGCCGCGATGGTGACGGCGGCAGCGAGATTCTCGTCCTGCGGCATGCGCTGCCCCCCTTCCGGTGAATCTGACCAGTTCTGCCAGATTCCACGGTAGGACGCGGTGCTAACTTTTGCAAGCGCTAGCTAGCGCAGGTCAGAACACTAGTTGCGCTATCGAGTAGATGACCAGCCCGGCGAAGGCACCCACCACCGTGCCGTTGATGCGGATGAACTGCAGGTCACGACCGACGTGCAACTCGATGCGACGGCTGGCCTCGTCGGCATCCCAACGCTCGATGGTGTCGGTGATGATCGCTGTGATCTCGGTCCCATACTGGTCGACGAGGTGCCGCGCACCGCGGACCACCCAGTTGTCCACCTTGTCCCGCAGGTCGGCGTCGTCGCGCAACGACTCCCCCACCCGGATCACGGTGTCGGCGATCCGGGTGCGCAGCGCCGAATCCGGATCCTCCACCGACTCCAAGATGATCCGCTTGGCCGCACCCCACGCCGTCTCGGCCGCGCGAGCCACCTCGTCACGGGCCATCAGCTGGTCCTTCACCCGCTCGGCCCGCGCGATCGTCGCGTCGTCGTTCTGCAGGTCGTCGGCGAACTCGAACAAGAACCGCGTGGCCGACCGCCGCAGCTCGTGGTCCGGGTTGCGCCGCACCTTGTCCGTGAAGTCCATCAGCTCACGGTGGATGCGATCCCCCACCAGGTTGTCGACCCAGCGCGGCGACCACGTCGGCGAATCCCGGGAGATCACGCGCTCGATGGTGTCGCCCGCGTTGAGCGACCACTCGAAGGCCCGGTCGGCCAGCAGCTGCAACAACGCCTCCTGCCGGTCCTCCTCCAGCAGCGACGTCAGCACCCGCCCGATCGGCGGCCCCCACTGCGGCTCGGCGACGCGCTTGACGATCATGCGGTCCAGCAGCTGCTGGACGTCCTCGTCGCGCAGCATCTCCACCAGTACCCGCAGCGCGGTCGACGCCTCGGCCGCCACGCGCTCGGCATTGCGGGAGTCACACAGCCACTTGCCCGTCCGCGACGCCACGTCGGCGTCGCGCACCTTGGTCTCGATGACCTCGGCGGACATGAAGTTCTCCCGGACGAACGTGCCCAGACCCTCGCCCAGCTGGTCCTTCTTGCGCTTGATGATCGCGGTGTGCGGGATCGGAATGCCCAGCGGATGCTTGAAGAGCGCCGTGACGGCAAACCAGTCCGCCAGCGCACCCACCATGCCTGCCTCGGCCGCAGCGCGCACGTACCCCACCCAGGCGGCCGCGTCGCCGCGCGCCTGCAGCCACGTGCAGACCAGGAAGATCACGGTGGCGCCCAGCAGGAAACCCAGCGCCACCGCCTTCATCCGGCGCAGCGCACGGCGCCGCTCGGCGTCGGCGGCATGGTCGGCTCCAGCGAACGACTCCGCGAAGCTACGGCGCGGCGCAGGCTCGGCAGTCGTGGGTTGCGGCGTGATCACCTTTCCATGTTCCCCCACGGCGACCGGATTGAACCGTCCCGTGAGGCCGGTAACAGCTACTCCCCGTATCATCGATGGCGACCTGAACGAATGGAACTCCCCGACAGTGGCACAGCAGACGTCCGCGCGGAACGCGAAGAGCGACGGCCGCAAGCGGCGCTGGCACCAACACAAGGTGGACCGGCGCAACGAATTGGTCGACGGCACCCTCGAAGCCATCCGCCACCGGGGCAGCAACGTCAGCATGGACGAGATCGCCGCCGAGATCGGGGTGTCCAAGACCGTGCTCTACCGCTACTTCGTCGACAAGAACGACCTCACCACCGCGGTGATGATGCGCTTCGCCCAGACCACGCTCATCCCCAACATGGCCGCAGCCCTGTCGTCGAACCTCGACGGCTTCGCCCTGACCCGCGAGGTCATCCGGGTCTACGTCGACACCGTCGCCGCCGAGCCCGAGCCCTACCGCTTCGTGATGGCCAACAGCTCAGCGAGCAAGAACAAGGCCGTCGCCAACTCCGAGCAGATCATCGCGCGGATGCTCGCCGTCATGCTGCGCAGGCGGATGGCGGCGGTGGGCATGGACACCGGCGGCGCCGAGCCATGGGCGTTCCACACCGTCGGCGGCGTGCAACTGGCCACGCACTCCTGGATGTCCAACCCCAGGATGACGTCCGACGAACTCATCGACTACTTGACCATGCTGTCGTGGAACGCGCTGCGCGGCATCGTCGAGGTGGGCGGCTCGCTGGCGGAGTTCAACGCGATGCCGCATCCGTCCCCGGTGCTGCCGCGACATTTGCTTGACTGACCGGGTGAGCACCTCCGACCTGCCCGCCCAGTGGACGCACGAGCCGCACCACCACCTGATGTTCTCGCCCGGCGACCGGGTGGCCGACATCGACGCCGGCGCCACCCCGGGGTTCAAGGGCACCAAGGCCGATGCCCCCGAGATCCAGGCCGAACGAAACGTTCGCTTCGCCGGCCTGCAGGAGATGCTGTACGCCAGCAGCCGCGGTGGCGACCACCGCTCGGTGCTGCTGGTGCTGCAGGGCATGGACACCGCAGGCAAGGGTGGCATCGTCAAACACGTTGTCGGAGCGGGCAATCCGCAAGGCATCCAGTACCACAGCTTCGGCAAGCCCACCGCCGAGGAACTGGCCAACCACTACCTGTGGCGGATCCGCAAGGCCCTGCCCGACCCGGGTCACATCGGCGTGTTCGACCGCTCGCACTACGAGGACGTGCTGATCGTGCGCGTACACGACCTGGTGCCGCCGGACGTGTGGGGCACCCGCTACGACGAGATCAACGCCTTCGAACGCGAACTCGTCGACGCCGGCACCAGCATCGTCAAGGTCGCGATGTTCGTCTCGCTCGACGAACAGAAGAAGCGCCTCGCCGAGCGGCTCGATCGGCCGGACAAGTACTGGAAGTACAACCCGGCAGACATCGACGAGCGGCTGCTGTGGCCCAAGTACCAGGAGGCCTACCAGGCCATGCTGGATCGCACGTCCACCGACCACGCGCCGTGGCACGTCATCCCGTGCGACCGCAAGTGGTACTCCCGACTGGCCATCCTGGAGCTGCTGATCGAGGCCCTCAAGGAACTCGACTTGGCTTGGCCCCCGGCCGATTTCGACGTCGAGGCGGAGAAGGAGCGGCTGGCGCAGGCGTGACGCCCGCCGAGACGACGGAAGATGACGGATCTCGCCGGATTCACGTCACCTTCCGTAGTCTCGGCGGCAGTTCGGCGAAGGGCATCCCGGCTCCGACGAGCGCGCCAGCCGTCCGGCGCAGCACCTCCTGGCGATGCAGTCGCAGGTGTCGCGCGGCCACCCGCACGATCACCCAACCCCGCGCCGCGAGGAATTCGAGTCGGTCGATGTCGTTCTCGTAGTCGGCCGCAGTGGTGAAGTGCTGCTCACCGTCGTACTCCACGCCCACCTGGTATCGGCTCCACCCCATGTCGATGCGGCGGACCACCCGCCCGGCGTCGTCGCGCACCGGAATCTGCGTCTCCGGTCGCGGCAGCCCGCCGTCGACGAGCACCAGCCGCAGCCGCGTCTCCTGCGGCGATTCGGCGCCCGCATCCACCAGGTCCAGCGCTCGCCGCAGCCTGGTGACGTCGCGAGCGCCCGGGTAGCGATTCGCGACCTCGCTGACGGCGGCCACGTCGACGCGGGAGGCGTGGAGCAGCGCGTCGACTCGGATGATCCCCGTCTCCCGACCGCACCGCCGCCCCAGGTCGAAAGCCGTGCGGGCGACCGTCGTACACGGCATTCCGCGGATGGTCGTCAGCTCGTCGGGGGCGATCGCCCCGCTGCGCACGATGATCTCGGGCGGCGCCGCGTGACGCAGGCGCCCCAGTTCCGCCGGCTCGTCGGCGCCGACGCAGCCGACCCCGTGCAGGACGGCCGCCGAGTTCCCGACGAGCACGGCCTGTCGGCCCGACCACAGCCACGCGGCCTCCGCGCGATCTCGGGCAGTCAGTTGTACGCCGCGTCGGACGTACACGTTGCGATGCACCTTCGCGTAGCGCAGCCGCAGGTCGTTGCGTGTCACGATGCCGGCTGCGAGCGCATCCGACGCCCTGACGATGTCCCCCACACCCCATTAGGCGCACGGCGGGCCCCCCAGGTTCCGTTCCGCCCACCGAGACGACGGTTGTTGACGTGAATCCGGCAGGATCGGTCACCAACCGTCGTGCCGGCGCTAGTAGGAGTAGAAGCCCCGGCCCGACTTCTTGCCCAGCTGACCGGCCTCCACCATGCGCTTGAGCAGCGGCGGCGCGGCGTAGCTCGGGTCGTTGTACTCGTCGTACATCGAGTCGGCGATGAGCTTCATGGTGTCCAGGCCGATGAGGTCGGACAGGCGCAGCGGACCCATCGGATGCGAGAGCCCCGCGACGACGGCGGTGTCGATGTCCTCGACCGTCGCGACGCCGGCGTCGGCCATTCGGATCGCCGACAGCAGGTACGGCACCAGGAGGGCGTTGACGATGAAGCCGGAGCGGTCACCGCAGCGCACCACCTTCTTGCCCAGCACCTCACCGGCGAACGCCACCGTGCGTGCGACGGCGTCGGAGGAGGTGACGAGCGTGTTGACCACCTCAACGAGCGGCAGCACCGGCACCGGGTTGAAGAAGTGCAGGCCCAGCACCCGGCTCGGGTTCTTCGTGGCCGCCGCGATCTTCATGATCGGGATGCTGGAGGTGTTCGACGCCAGCACGGCATCGGGGTCGGTGATCACCTCGTCGAGTTGGGCGAAGACCTTGGTCTTGACGGTTTCGTCCTCGACGATGGCCTCGATCACCAACTGGCGGTCGGCGAGGTCGGCGAGGTCGGTGGTGACGCTGATGCGCCCGAGCGCGGCATCGCGGTCGGCCTCCGAGAGCTTGCCCTTGCCGACGGCGCGCTGCAGCGACGCCTCGATGCGGTTCCGGCCCGCGGTGACGAGGTCCTCGGTGGGCTCGTACAGCCGTACGTCGGCCCCCGCCTTGGCGCACACCTCGGCGATGCCGCCGCCCATCTGCCCGGCGCCGACGACGCCGACTCGCTCAATGCTCACGCTCACACTTTCTACTTCATGCCTGACGAGCAGACGCAAAGGGCCCTGAAATGCTGGATTTCAGGGCCCATGTGCGTCTGCTCGCGCAGGCTAGTGGCTCAGTGGAACTGACCCTCTTCGGTCGAACCCGCGAGCGCGGTGGTCGACGAGGTGGGATCCACGGTGGTGGCGATCCGGTCGAAGTAGCCGGCGCCGACCTCGCGCTGGTGCTTCGTGGCGGTGTAACCGCGCTCCTCGGCGGCGAACTCGCGCTCCTGCAGCTCGACGTAGGCGCTCATCTGGTTGCGGGCGTAGCCGTAGGCCAGATCGAACATCGAGTAGTTGAGGGCGTGGAAGCCCGCGAGGGTGATGAACTGGAACTTGAAGCCCATGGCGCCCAGTTCCTTCTGGAACTTCGCGATGGTCGCGTCGTCGAGGTGCTGCTTCCAGTTGAACGACGGCGAGCAGTTGTAGGCCAGCATCTGGTCGGGGAACTCGGCCTTGACGCCCTCGGCGAACTTCTTGGCCAGCTCCAGGTCCGGCGTGCCGGTCTCCATCCAGATCAGGTCGGAGTACGGCGCGTAGGCCTTGGCGCGGGCGATGCAGGGCTCGAGGCCGTTCTTCACGCGGTAGAAGCCCTCGGCGGTGCGGTCACCGGTGATGAACGGCTGGTCGCGCTCGTCGACGTCGGAGGTGATGAGCGTGGCGGCCTCGGCGTCGGTGCGCGCGATCACCAGGGTGGGGACGTCGGCGACGTCGGCGGCCAGGCGGGCCGAGGTCAGCGTGCGGATGTGCTGCTGGGTGGGGATGAGCACCTTGCCACCGAGGTGGCCACACTTCTTCTCCGACGCCAGCTGGTCCTCCCAGTGCGACCCCGCGACGCCGGCGGCGATCATGGCCTTCTGCAGCTCGTAGACGTTGAGCGCGCCACCGAAACCGGCCTCACCGTCGGCGACGATGGGGGCCAGCCAGTTCTCGACCGAGGTGTCGCCCTCGACCTTGGCGATCTGGTCGGCGCGCAGCAGCGCGTTGTTGATGCGGCGCACCACCTGCGGCACCGAGTTGGCCGGGTAGAGGCTCTGGTCGGGGTAGGTGTGGCCGGAGAGGTTGGCGTCACCGGCGACCTGCCAGCCCGACAGGTAGATGGCCTTGAGGCCCGCGCGCACCTGCTGCACGGCCATGTTGCCGGTCAGCGCGCCGAGCGAGTTGACGAAGTCCATGGTGTGCAGCTGGTCCCACAGCACCTCGGCGCCGCGGCGGGCGAGGGTGTTCTCCTCGACCACGTGGCCCTGCAGGGCGACGACGTCTTCCGGGCTGTACGTACGCGTGATGCCCTTCCAGCGGGGGTTGTTGTCCCAGTCGTGCTGGATCTGTTCGGGGCTCTTGGGCGTGCCGACGGTGGACATGCGGTGTCTCCTCACCTATCTCTCGACGGCGTCGCGGGCTCGATCCGATTCTCGATCTTGTTAACGCCGTCGCAGCTTCACTGCTGCGCTGTTTCGAGATTGACACAGCACATACATGCAGGTCCACCCGTTTCGCTTGCCAATTTTCGCCAAGCAGTACGAGCATATTGCGAAGTTTGCGAAGAACGCCCTGTGCTGAACCGGTTCAGAAGTTACCGCGGGGTAACGGGTTTTCGCTGGTCAGTACGCTCGTACTGTTAAACGGCGGCTACAGCGCGAAGATGCTCGCGACGGCCTTGGTTTCGTCACCCACGACGTATGTGAGGGTGGTCACGGTCCGGTCGGAGAGCTCCGATCCGAACGCGTCGGTGGACCCCGCCGGGTAGACGTGCCGCAGGATCTCGAGCTTGTCTCCCAGCGCCACCGGGAGATCGTGCTCGATGGTGACGCGCAGCGGGGCCGCCATCAGCTCGGGCTGCGAGTGCAGGTAGTCCTCCACCACCGACCAGTACACCGAGTTGTTCATGTGGTCGAAGATGTCGATGTCGCTGACCCGCACGGGGTACTCCCGCACGTGTTCGGCATCCTCGCGGGCGCCGGCCTTGAGGTAGGCCTTCCAGCGCAACCGGTCGACGTCGGTGGTCCGGCGCAGTCCGGACAGGAAGTCGTCGGAGATGCGGGCCGGGCCCTGCGTCTCGCGGTTGATGTTGATCCAGAACGCCTCGGACTCCACCAGGCCGCCCTTGCGGCCGTCGATGCGCACGCGCATCTCGCACCACCGGTTCGACGTGCCCGAACACCAGCGTCGCAGCCGCAGCATGTCCTGGAACTCGATGGGTCGGATCATGTCGATCATCGTGCGGCGCACGATCCACAGCGGGTGGGTGTCCTGGAAGCCCATCTGGCGCAGCTGATCGGACCCGATGTCCTGGATGTGGCGCGTGGCGGCATCGAACTTGAGCCTGCCGTGACGGTCGACGTCGGCGACCCGCAGCGGCCACTGCACGTCGAAGACGTCGGGGTGCGGATCGGGCACCGGCATCATCGTCTTGGCGAGACTCACGGCAACCGATCCTGCCATGCTCGCTGGCAGCGCTCGCCCAGGATGGACGTCGAGCAGACCGCCGGACCCTGCGAAGCTTGCCTTCGCAATCTTCACGAGTGGGTATCGTGCAGGGGTGGCCAAGACGTACGTCGGCTCCAGGGTGCGCCAGCTGCGCGGCGAGCGCGGCTTCAGCCAGGCCGCGCTGGCCCAGATGCTCGGCATCTCCCCCAGCTACCTGAATCAGATCGAACACGACGTACGGCCCTTGACGGTGCCGGTGCTCCTGCGCATCACCGAGGTCTTCGGCGTCGACGCGACGTTCTTCGCCTCCCAGGACGACACCCGCCTGGTCGCCGAGCTGCGCGAGGTGACGCTGGACCGCGACGTCGGCGTCGACGTCGACCAGGCCGAGGTGGCCGACATCGTGCGGGCGCATCCCACGGTGGCCCGCGCACTGGTGAACCTGCACCAGCGCTACCGGCTGGCCACCACCCAGCTGGCGGCGGTGACGGAGAACCGACACGCCGACGGCAGCGGCACCGGCGCCATCACGATGCCCCACGAGGAAGTGCGCGACTTCTTCTATCAGCGGCAGAACTACCTTCACGAACTGGACTCCGCCGCAGAGGACCTGACCATCCGCATGCGCATGCAGCGCGGCGACATGGCCCGCGACCTGACCGACCGCCTGACCCGGGTGCACAACGTGCGGATCACGCGCGCCGACCTCGGCGACAACGTCATGCACCGCTACGATCCCGAGACCAGGACCCTGGCATTGGGGCATCACCTGTCGTCGGGCCAACACGTGTTCCGGCTCGCCGCCGAACTGGCGTACCTGGAGTTCGGCGAGCTGATCGACGCCCTGGTCGACGAGGGCATGTTCACCAGCGAAGAGTCCCGCAAGCTCGCACGGCTGGGGTTGGCCAACTACTTCGCCGCGGCGACGGTGCTGCCCTATCGGCAGTTCCACGACGTCGCCGAGGACTTCCGCTACGACGTCGAGCGGCTGTCGGCCTTCTACGCGGTGAGCTACGAGACCATCGCCCACCGGCTCTCGACACTGCAGCGGCCGTCGATGCGCGGCGTGCCGCTGTCGTTCGTCCGGGTCGATCGCGCGGGCAACATGTCGAAGCGCCAGTCCGCCACGGGGTTCCACTTCTCGTCCAGCGGCGGCACCTGCCCGTTGTGGAACGTCTACGAGACGTTCGCGAGCCCCGGCAAGATCGGCGTGCAGTTGGCGCAGATGCCCGACGGCCGCAACTACATGTGGGTGGCGCGCACCGTCGAGCGCCGCGCCTCGCGCTACGGCCAGCCGGGCAAGACGTTCGCCATCGGGTTGGGCTGCGAGGTGAGACACGCGCACCGGCTGGTGTACTCGCAAGGCCTCGACCTGTCCAGCGACATCGCCACCCCCATCGGGGCGGGCTGTCGCGTGTGCGAGCGCGACGACTGCCCGCAACGCGCCTTCCCCGCGCTGGGCCGCGCGCTCGACATCGACGAGCACCGCAGCACGGTCTCCCCATACCTGGTGAAGAATCCCTAGACTCGGCAAGCGTGAGCGCTCCCCAGGACCAGACCAGCCCCGCCCGCATCCAGCCCGGAGGTCTGCGTCAACTGGGACCCCTCAACTGGATCATCGCCAAGTTGGGGGCACGGTTCATCCGGGCGCCGCGATTCGCGTTGTTCAACGTCGTGGGCCAGCATCACCTGCTGTTCCTGGCATGGCTGCCCTACTCGGGCATCCTGCTCGGTGCGGGCAAGCTACCCAAGGCCGAGGCCGAGTTGGTGATCCTGCGCGTCGGGCATCTGCGCAATTGCGAGTACGAACTGCAGCAGCACCGCAGGCTGGCCCGCAGCCGCGGTGTCGACGCGGCCACCCAGGCCAGGATCTTCGAGGGACCCGACGCCGCGGGGTTGACGCAACGCCAGCGCGTACTGCTCACCGCCACCGACGAATTCGTGGTCACCCGGTCGATGTCCGACGAGACCTGGAAGGCGCTCTCGGTACTGCTCACCAAGAAGCAGCTGATCGAATTCTGCATGCTGGCAAGCCAATACGACGGGCTGGCCGCCACCATGGCGACGCTGCGGATCCCGCTGGACTTCCCGGACTAGGACCGTCAGAGGTACGTAACGCCCAGCACCACGATCGAGAACAGCACCGGCGTCACCGGCAGACACCACAGGAACCACGCCTTGGCGTAGGCCTTGCGACGGTGGAAGTGTCTGCCCGCCAGCCCCGCCGCGACGGCCGCCACGAGACACACCGCCGAGACCACCAGCACCCACGTGCTCACGTCGACGGCGTCGGTGGCCAGCGAGATCGCGATCAGCCACAGCGCGTGGCCGATCACGAGCCCGCCGATCCCGGCGACGACTACAGACCTCACCGTGCGGGGATCAGAAGTTGATCATGTGGCCGGCGAGGCCGTGGAAGCCCTCCTGCAACGCCTCGGACAGCGTCGGGTGGGTGTGCACGTTGCGCGCCAACTCGTTGACCGTGAGGTCCCACTTCTGCGCCAGCGTGAGTTCGGGCAGCAGCTCCGAGACGTCGTGGCCGATGAGGTGCCCGCCCAGCAACTCGCCGTGCGTGGCGTCGGCGATCAGCTTCACGAAGCCGCTCGGGTCCCCGACGCCGTGGGCCTTGCCGTTGGCGGTGAACGGGAACTTGGCGACCTTGACGTCGTAGCCCTCGGCGCGCGCCTGCTCCTCGGTGAGGCCGAAGCTGGCGACCTGCGGCTGGCAGAACGTGGCGCGCGGCATCATCCGGTAGTCGCCCAACGGCAGCGTCTCGGCGCCGGCGATGGTCTCGGCGGCCACCACGCCCATGGCCTCGGCGACGTGGGCCAGCTGCAGCTTGCCGGTGACGTCGCCGATGGCGTAGATGTGCGGCTTGTTGGTGCGCATGTAGTCGTCGATGGCGATGCCGCCGCGCTCGGTGAGTTCCACACCGGTCTTCTTCAGGTCGTAGCCGTCGACGTTGGGCACGAAGCCGATGGCCTGCATGACCTTGTCGGCCTTCAGCTCGTCGGACTTGCCGTCCTTGCTGATCTTGACCACCACGGTGCCGTCGGCTTCGTCGTCGGTGATCGACTCGACCTTGGTGCCGGTGAGGATCTTGACGCCCAGCTTCTTGTACTGCTTCTCGATCTCCTTGGAGATCTCGGCGTCCTCGTTGGGCAACGCCCGGGGCAGGAACTCGACGATGGTGACGTCGACGCCGTAGTTCCTCATCACGTAGGCGAACTCCATGCCGATGGCGCCGGCGCCGGCGATCACGATCGAGCCCGGCAGATCGCGCTCCATGATCTGCTCTTCGTAGGTGATGACGTTCTTGCTCAGCTTCGTGCCGGGCACCAGCTTCGTGTGCGCGCCGGTGGCGATGATGGCGTTGTCGAACGTCAGCGTCTCGGTGCCGCCGTCGTTCAGGTCGACGGACACGGTGTGATCGTCGACGAACTTGCCGTAACCGTGGATCTCGGTGATCTTGTTCTTCTTCATCAGGAAGTGCACGCCGGCGACGCGACCCTCGGCGACCTTGCGGCTGCGATCGAACGCGGCGCCGTAGTCGAACGAGACGTCCCCGCTGATGCCGAACTGCTTGGCTTCCTTGGTGAAGATGTGGGCGATCTCGGCGTTGCGCAGCAAGGCCTTGGACGGGATGCAGCCCACGTTGAGGCAGACGCCACCCCAGTACTTGGGTTCGACGATGGCGGTGTTCAGTCCGAGCTGGGCGGCGCGGATGGCCGCGACGTACCCGCCGGGACCCGCTCCGATTACGACGACGTCATAGTGAGTCACGACCCCAGCCTAGTAGCCGGACGGGCAGCGCTAGCGGCCGAACCACCCGAAGTGGGCAGCACCATACATCAGGGCGGCGCCGGCGACGGCGCCCAGCGGGGAGGACATCACGGCGATGGCCAACGCCGACACCGTGGGGCGGTGCGGCACCAGGGTGAGCAGCAGGGCCGCGAGCCCGGCGACGACGAGGTAGACCAGCACGACGAACAGGGGCGTCGTGCTGGTCTGGGACGTCGCGGCGGCGCGCCACCATTCGTGCAGCGCGGCGCCACCCACGCCCGTCACCGCCCACACCACCACGAGCAGCAGGGCGAACAGCCAGCGGCGGACGTACTGGTAGGTGCCGGGCACCACCTCGGGAGGGGCGAAGGCGGGGATGGGGTGCGACGGGGGTGCGACGGGCTCGGTGGCGGTGATGGGCTGCGCCTGCACGGCGCCCGTGTCGAACAGCGGGGTCCAGTTCTCGGTGGCCGGTTCGTGGTCCTCGCGCTCAGCCACCGGACACCGCCCGCAGGGCCACCAGCGCGCCGATCCACCCGGGCGCCACCGCCAACACCAGCACCCCGAGCGTGGTCATCCACCGTCGTCCGGACAGCAGCACCACCAGGGTGCCCAGCACCCCGGGCACGCCGACCACGAGACCGACGACGGCCTCCGGGCGCAGGTTGATGTCGAGGAACAGTGCCGAGGCGAGGCCCGCGAGCAGTCCCGCGGCGACGCCGACGAGCATCGCGCTGGTCAGTAGCCACGGCCGCGGGAGCGGGATCACCCCTTCACGGTAAACCGCGCACCGCGTCATCCCTGGGCGGCACGCCCCACGGGAATCGGGCAGGCGTCGACGGCCGAGGCGACGACGTGGGAGCCGGTGTCGGCGGGCCGGGCCCCGGCCTCGTAGGCGGCACCCGTCACGGGCGGGTGCGCGTCGAGGTCGGCCAGCTCCTGGGGCGTGAACGCCCGGCCGCGCGACAGGAACCGCATGCCCTCCGGCGATTCGAGGCTGAAACCCCCGCCGCGGCCGGGCACCACGTCGATGACGAGCTGCGTGTGCCGCCACGCCTCGAACTGGGGGCCGGAGATCCACACCGGGACGCCGTCGCCCACGTCGAGCACTGCGAGCAGGACGTCGCGGTCGCCGACGATGAAGTCACCCAGCGGGTAGCACATCGGCGACGAGCCATCGCAGCAGCCGCCCGACTGATGGAACATCAGCTCGCCGTGGCGGTCCTGGAGTCGGCGCAGCAGGGCGGCGGCGGCCTCGGTGATCAGTGCTCGACTGGGTGCTCCCATCGCTCCAGGTTAGTCCGGCCGCCACGATGGGTCCCTGGAACGCACATGGTCCCTGGAACACACATGGTCCCTGGAACACACCTGGTCCCTGGAACACACATGGGGCCCCGTGAACGCACAATGGGTCCCGTGAACGACGAGCGCACTTCCGACGACCCGCACCTCTGGCTCGAAGACGTCACCGGCGACGCGGCACTGGCGTGGGTGCACGAGCACAACGAACCCACGCTGGCCGAGCTGTCGGGCGACCGGTTCGAGCAGTTGCGCACCGAGGCCCTGGCGATCTTGGACACCGACGCCCGCATCCCCTACGTGCGCCGCCGCGGCGAGTACCTGTACGACTTCTGGCGCGACGCCGCGAACCCGCGGGGGCTGTGGCGCCGGACCACGCTGGAGAGCTACCGCACCGACGAGCCGGAATGGGACGTCGTGATCGACGTCGACGCGTTGGCCACCGCCGACGGCGAGAACTGGGTGTGGGCCGGCGCCGACGTCATCGAACCCGGGCACGAGCTGGCGCTGATCAGCCTGTCCCGCGGCGGTGCCGACGCCACGGTGGTGCGCGAATTCGACATGCGCACACGGCAGTTCGTCGACGACGGGTTCACCCTGCCCGAGGCCAAGACCGACATCGGCTGGGAGGGTCCCGACGCCGTCATCGTCGGCACCGACTTCGGCGCAGGCTCGCTCACCGACTCCGGCTACCCGCGCGTGACCAAGCGGTGGCGCCGCGGCCAACCCCTCGCCGAGGCCGAAACCCTGTTCGAGGGTGCGGCTTCCGACGTCAGCGTGGGCGCGGGTTACGACCCCACCCCGGGGTTCGAGCGGCTGCTCGTGACGCGGGCGACCGACTTCTTCAACCGGGAACGCTTCGAGCTGCGCGACGGCGAGCTGCTGCGCTTGGACGTCCCCACCGACGCGGCCATCTCGATTCACCGCGAATGGCTGCTGATCCGGCCCCGCAGCGCGTGGACCGTCGACGACATCACGTACGCCGCGGGGTCGTTGGTGGCCACCCGCTACGAGGAATTCCTCACGGGCACAAGGGATCTGACGGTGGTGTTCACCCCCGACGCACACACCAGCCTGGATCACTACGCGTGGACGCGCGACCGCCTGCTGATGGTGACCCTGCGCGACGTGGTGAGCCGCGTCGAGGTGGTGACGCCGGGGCCGTGGACGACCGAGCCCGTCGAGGGCCTGCCCGCCAACACCAACGTCTCGGTGGTCGCGGCCGACGAGTACGGCGACGAGGTGTTCCTGGACACCAGCGGCTTCGACACGCCGTCCACGCTGTGGTGGGGCCCCGTCGGGCAACGGCCCGTCGAGATCAAGCGCGCCCCAGCGTTCTTCGATGCCACGGACATCGAGGTGACCCAACACTTCGCCACCTCGGCCGACGGTACCCAGGTGCCGTACTTCGTCGTCGGCCACCGTGGCGCCGACGGTCCCGGCAAGACCCTGCTGGGCGGGTACGGCGGCTTCGAGGTGTCCAACACCCCCTCCTATGCCGGGGTGCTCGGCAAGCTCTGGCTGACGCGGGGCGGCACGTACGTGCTGGCCAACATCCGCGGCGGCGGGGAGTACGGGCCGACGTGGCACACGCAGGCGATGCGTGAGGGACGCCATCTGGTCTACGAGGACTTCGCCGCCGTCGCAGCCGATCTGGTGACCCGCGGCGTCACCACGGTGGAGCAGCTGGCCGCGCAGGGCGGCAGCAACGGCGGGTTGCTGATGGGCGTCATGCTGACGCGCTACCCGGAGCTGTTCGGCGCCCTGGTGTGCAGCGTGCCGCTGCTGGACATGCGGCGCTTCCACCTGTTGCTGGCCGGGGCGTCGTGGGTCGCCGAGTACGGCAACCCCGACGATCCCGACGACTGGGCGTTCATGGCGGATCACTCGCCGTACCAGAACGTCTCGCCCGACGTCCGCTACCCGGCGCTGCTCGTGACGACCTCGACGCGCGACGACCGCGTGCACCCGGGGCACGCGCGCAAGATGACCGCGGCGCTGGAGGCTGTCGGTCACCGCGTGCTCTATTACGAGAACACCGAGGGCGGGCACGGCGGAGCGTCGGACAACAAGCAGGCCGCGTTCCGGGCCGCGCTCGTCTACGAGTTCCTGCATCGGGCACTGGACCACCAGGGCTAGCCGTCGCAGGCGGCCGCATCGTCGCGCAGACGCGCCCGCAGTGCATCAGTAGTGCGATACCGAACCGAGTCCGTCGGACCAGTTGTGCGATCTTCGGGCCGAGTCACCGCGGCGCTCCTAGTCTCGACGTGTGCGCTTGACGTGGCCGCTGATCGGCCGCTCGAGGCAGCTGCGAGCCATCGAGGCGGCATTGGCCGACCCGGCGTACGCCGGGGTGGTGGTCAGCGGCACGTCCGGGGTCGGGAAGAGCCGCGTCGTGCGCGAAGCGCTGGATGCGGCGAGGTCGCGGGGATTCGTCGTCCGCTGGATCGTCGGCACCTCGACGGCGCGCGCGCTGCCCCTGGGCGCCCTCGCACCGTGGGCCGGGGCGGCGCACACCGACGGGCTCGCGCTGCTGAGGGGTGTGGTCGCGGCGTTGACCGAGTCCCCACCGGCGCACGACGTCGTGCTCGGGGTCGACGACGCGCCGCTGCTCGACGAGCTGTCGACCCTCGTCGTGCACCAGGTGATCCAGCAGCGCTCGGCGAAGGTGGTGCTGACCGTCCGCGACACCGATCCGATCCCGCCCGCCACGACCGAACTGTGGAAGGTCGGCGAGTTCACCCGCCTGGTGGTGGAACCGCTCGACGAGGCGGACACCGCCGACCTCGTGACCGAGACGGTGCGCGGGCCCGTCGATGCGGTCACCGTTCGGCGCTTGTGGTCGCTGACGCGCGGCAACCCGCTCTACCTGCGCACCATCGTGGAACACGAACTCGCCGCGGGTCGCCTGGCCCGGCACGACGGCGCGTGGCGCTGGACCGGTGATCCCGTCGTGCCGCCGGGATTGGTCGAGGCGGTCGACTCGCGGATGGCCGGCCTGCCCGCGGCGGTGCACGACGTGGTGGACGTCGTCGCCGTCGGCGAGCCCCTCGACCTGCGGGCGTTGACGCACATCACCGCGGCGGACGCCGTCGAGATCGCCGACGTCCGCGGTCTGATCGTGCTCGAGCCCGTGGCCGACGGTTACGTGGTGCGGCTGGCTCACCCGCTGTACGGCGAGGTGCGGCGGGCGCGCGCCGCACCGACCCGGTTGCGGCGGTTCCGCGGGCTGGTGGCGACCGCACTGGCCGAGTCGCCAGACCGCGACGACATGCGGGTGACGGTGCGTCGCGCGACGCTGAGCCTGGACTCCGACCTGGCACCGGACGTCGGCTTGCTGCTCGACGGGGCGCGGAACGCCGCGTGGCTCCTCGACCTCCCGCTCGCGGACCGCCTCGCCGACGCCGCGATCCGCGCCGGCGGAGGTGCCGAGTCGCACCTCATTCGCGGCTTCGTGCTGTCCTGGTTGGGCGAGGGCGACCACGCCGAGGCCGTGCTGGCGGCGGCGGCCCACGACGCCGCCGACGGTCAGCGGTCCCGGCTGGCGTTCATGCGCGCGGTCAACGTCATGTTCACCCTCGGCGACCCGGGGGCGGCCAAGATACTCGCCGAGTCGGCGCTCGGCCACGCGACCCCCGCCGAACGGATCCTGCTCGACGCCTTCCTCGGTGTGTACTGGGCGGCTCTCGGCGATCCCGTCGCGGCGCTTCGTCATCTGTCGACGGCGACGACGGGCCGGCTCCCCGACGGCGTCGAAGCGCGCCTCGCGGCGTGGGCCGTCAGCGTCGCCCACGGCGAGTCCGGTCGTGTCACCGCGGCGGCCGCCGCAGCCGAATCGGCGTACTCGATACCGGCGCGCGCGTTCGTCATCGTCTCCGACGCCCACGTCGACGCGCTGCTGCTGGCCGGCCGCATCGCGGATGCCGCGGTGGTCGCGGACCTGGCCCGCAGGCGTGCCGGGGTCACGACGGGTGCGCCGTTCGGTCAGATCGTCGACGCGGTGGGGGGCTTGGCCGCACTGGGTGCCGGGCGTCTGGACGACGCCTGCGCATCGTTGCAGGCGGCCGTCACCGACGTGACGCGGTGGAATGCGGTGATCGGGTTCCGCTATCGCTACCAGGTGCTGCTGGCGACCGCGTCGGCGATGCGCGGTCGCGTCGCCGAAGCCATGGCGGCCCTACGCCTGTTGGAGGGGCACCGTCATCCGGGTTGGCGGCATCTGGACTACACCCTTGCGATTGCCCAGGCGTGGGCGATGGGGAACCGCGGCGCCGTGAGCAAGGCGATCGACATCACGCGGTCGGCAGCTCGAAGCGTCTGCGGCCAAGGACGATTCGCCGCGGAGGTGATGTGCCTGCAAACCGCCACCCAGTTCGGTGATGCGTCGACGGCGCGGCGGCTGCGGGAACTCGACGGTGTCGTGGAGGGCCCGCGAGTGGGTCTGGCCGCGCGGTTCGCCGAGGCACTCGCGGCTCGAGACGCCGCGGAGCTGCTCGAGGTGTCGCTGGGGTTCGAGACGATGGGCGATCTGGTGGCCGCCACGGATGCCGCCGCACATTCGGCGATCGCGTTCCGCCGCAACGATCTCCGCGGGTCGAGTTTGGCCGCCGCGACGCGCGCCGAGGCCTTGGCGGCGCGGTGCGGTGGCGCCCGCACCCCGGCGCTGCGGCAGGCGATCGACCGGCTACCCCTGACCAGCAGGGAGCGCGAGATCGTGACGTTGCTCGGCGAATCGCTGTCCAACCGCGAGATCGCGGATCTCCTGGTGATCTCGGTGCGCACCGTCGAGAGTCACGTCTACAAGGCCATGACGAAGACGGGTGTGAGCAACCGCGACGACCTTGCGGCGCTGTTGAGCGCCAACACCTTCGACGATCACTGACGGCCGCGACGCCGAAACCTCAGTACCGCAGCACTGGCATCTCTCGTCCCGCCCCGGCCGACGATGGCTTCCTGCCACGGGTCGTCCAGCACGGGAAGGGGTTGATCACCATGTCGATCGGTGCACGCCCGCCTGATCCAGCGAGCACGGAAACCACGCCATCTCAGACGCACTGGTGGTCGGCACTGGCCGGGCTGGCCACCCACGCCATGGGCGGGACCGCGCACTCCGTGCACGACACCCTGCACCACCTGGCCCACCACGAGCCGCATCCGCACTACCCCGCGCACTGCGGTTGGTTGGAGGACGCCGAGATGGCGCGGGAGATGTTCCGGCTCTGAGACCGCGCACTCCCGGCGGCCTACCGGCCGTGCCGCGACCCGGATCCGTCCGTCAGCGCACCGGCTCGGTGACCGTGCGCTTGCGCACCCCGCCGAGCATCGACATCAGCGCGCCGAGCACCACGAGCGCCGCGCCCGCGGCCAACGTCACGTTCAGCCACGTGTGCATGTCGGCGACGGCGTGGCCCACCAGCACCTCGGCGATGCGCCGCATGTCGCCCGAGGTCTGGTCCAGCGCATGGTCGACGTAACGGCGGCCCACCTCGATGCCCGCCCATCCGCCTGCGCCCACGATCAGGGCCGAGACGCCCAGCGCGGCAACACCCTTGCCGCGCCGACGGGACGACGCCAGCACCAGCAGCGCGAAGGCGCCGGCCAGCACCGCGGTGCCCACGCTCACCCACGGCCCCCAGGTCGTCAGCGCCGTGAGTTGGCCGGGTCGCAGGCGGGTGTCGGACACCGTGACCGGCACGGTCAGCGTGTCCGGGACCTGCAGGTTGAGGTTGCCCAGCGACGCCCGCAGCGACGGATCCTTGAGCATGGGGGCCACGTCGATCAGCCAGCGGTCGTCGGAGCCCTCGTCGCGCCGCACGGTGTCGGTGAACATCCAGTCGTGCGCGATCAGGTTCGCCTGGGCGAACTGGCCGGGGAACCCGCTGTTCTGGGTGTAGCCATCGGTGACGCTGCGCACCAGGTCCGGGTTGAGGTCGCCGAACTCGGCGAAGGAACTGTCGGCCGCGTACGTGACGATCTCCTGGGCCAGCAGCGACGAGACGGCCTGCTGCAGGGCCGGTTCGCGGGCCGCCGACGCCGCGAACGCGGCGTACCCCTCGCGGTCGATCACGGTGTGCTGCGCCCACGCCGCGGGCAGCGCGACGGCCAGCGCCACGGTGGCCAGCAGCCACGACAGCAGTGTCGCCAGGAACCGCACGGCCCGTCCTTCCCCGCCGGACGCGCCGTGACCGGTCGCGGCCCGGCCTGCCGGGCTAGTCCGCGAGCGCGCGTCCCACGATCAGCGGGTCGGCATGGCCGACCACGTCGTAGTCCTTGTTGTCGTAGTCGAACTTACCGAGGACGTGGCGCATGGCGTTGATGCGGGCGCGCTTCTTGTCGTTGCTCTTGACCACCGTCCACGGCGCGATCTCGGTGTCGGTCCAGGCGAACATGTCTTCCTTCGCCGACGTGTAGTCGTCCCACTTGTCCAACGAGGCGAGGTCGGTGGGCGAGAGCTTCCACTGCCGCACCGGGTCCACCTGTCGGATGGTGAAGCGCGTGCGCTGCTCGGCCTGCGTCACCGAGAACCACAGCTTGGTGAGGCTGATGCCGTCGTTGACCAGCATCTGTTCGAACAGCGGCGCCTGCCGGATGAACTCCGCATGCTGTTTGGGCGAGCAGTAGCCCATGACGCGCTCCACGCCGGCGCGGTTGTACCAGGACCGGTCGAACAGCACGATCTCCCCGGCCGCCGGCAGGTGGGTGACGTAGCGCTGGAAGTACCACTGCGACCGTTCCTTCTCGGTGGGCTTCTCCAGCGCCACCACGCGGGCGCCGCGCGGGTTGAGATGCTCCATGAAGCGCTTGATGGTGCCGCCCTTGCCCGCCGCGTCGCGGCCCTCGAACACGATGACGTGCCGGTGACCGTGCGTCTGGCTCCACTTCTGCAGCTTGAGCAACTCGATCTGCAGCAGCCGCTTCTGCTCCTCGTACTCCTCGCGCCGCATGCGCTCGTCGTACGGGTAGCCCTCGCGCCAGGTGTCGACCACCTCGCCGCTGGGCTGGATCAACAGTTCGGGGTCGTCATCGTCATCGTCGCGGACGATGTAGCCGGATGCGTCCAGGGTCACCGGCAGAACGTAACGGCCACCGTGGACGCGACGGTGACGGCAAGGTGAACGGAACGTGGCCGCGGCCGACCCCTGCTGCTGCGCTACTTCGCGACGCGCTTGGGCCGGATGAGCGCGAACTTCGTCATCATGGCGTTCATCCGTGCCAGCGCCTTGAGCGAGTTGTTGTAGTAGTTGCCGCCCGCCCCGACGCTGGTGCGGGGCACCACCACCGTCTCCTGCCTGCAGAACTTGCGGATGCCGTCGACGCCGCCGAACCGGGCGCCGATGCCCGACGTCTTCCAGCCGCCCATGGGTGCCGTGGTGCACATCAGGTTGGAGATCACGTCGTTGACGTTCACCGCGCCGCAATCCAGTTCCAGCGCAACGTCCTTCGCGCGTTCGACGTCGCGGGAGAACACCGCGGCACTCAGCCCGTACGGGCTGTCGTTGGCGAGGCGCACGGCCTCGGCCACGCTGGACACCTTCATGATGGGCAGCGTGGGGCCGAACGTCTCCTCGGTCATGCACGCCATCGAGTGATCGACGTCCACGAGCACCGTCGGCGGATAGAAGCAGCCGCCGGTGGTGGCGCGCTTGCCGCCGGTGAGGACCTTGGCGCCCTTGGCCAGCGCGTCGGCCACGTGCCGCTCCGTGATGGCGACCTGCGATTCGTCGATCATGGCCCCGAAGTCGTTGCCCTCACCGGCGCCCACCTTCAACCTGCGGACGTCGCGGACGACGGCTTCGACGAACTGGTCGTACACCGACTCCATGACGTAGACCCGCTCCACCGAGACGCACGTCTGGCCGGCGTTGAACATCGCGCCCCACACCGCGGCGTGCGCGGCCAGCTCGACGTCGGCGTCGTCGAGCACGATCATGGGGTCCTTGCCGCCGAGTTCCAGGCTCACCGGCACGAGTCGGCGGGCGGCGCGCTCCATGACCTTCACCCCGGTGGCCGACGACCCGGTGAACTGCACGAAGTCGCTGTTGTCGATGACGGCCTCGGACACCTCGCGGGCACCCTGCGCCAGCGCGAGCACCTCGGGTGCGCCGGAGTCGATCCATCCGCGCAGCAGCACCTCCGCGGTGAGCGGCGTGCGCTCGGACGGCTTGAGCAGCACCGCGCACCCGGCGGCCAACGCGCCGATGGCGTCCATCAGGGCGTTGGCGACCGGGTAGTTCCAAGGCGCGATGATCCCGACGACGGCGCGGGGCCGGTAGTGCACGGCGATCTTCTTGATCGACAGGAACGGCAGCGGCGCGGGTCGGGTCTCCGGGGCGAGCGCCTTCTCCACGGTCTTGACGTAGTACGACAGGATCATCAGCAGCAGCGGCACCTCTTGGGCGGCGTCGGTCGCGGACTTGCCGGTCTCCTGGATCAGCAGCGCCTCGATCTCGTCGCGGTGCTCGCCCAGCCACACGGCGTAGCGGGCCAGCACCTTCGCGCGGCCTGCGGCACCGCGCGCCTCCCACTCCCGCTGCGCGGCGCGCAGGCCTGCGGCGATGCGGGTGACGTCGGAGGGATCGGTCCAGCGCACGGTGCCCGCGACGGCACCGGTGGCGGGGTTGCGGATGGTGGCGACGTCTCCGGAACCGGGTCCGGTCCGAACGTCCGGGGTTGCAGTCATGGACCTATGTTAACCATGGGTGTGACGCACGTCGCAGCCGGGTTGACACCTGTCAAGTTCGACGGCCCAGACCACCGGCGCCAGCAGGGACGTGGCCAGCAGCACGGCCCCTACGGTGTCGGTGAAGTAGTGATGCGTGAACGCCTGACCCAGCATCGCCGGCACCGTCCACAGCGCGGCGGCAACCACTGCCCACGTCGGCAACCCGAGCGCGATCACCAGCACGCCCACCACGACGACCGTCGTCGTCACGTGCCCGCTCGGGTACGCCAGCGCGAGCATCTCGCCCTTCTCCCGGCCGAAGACGTGCTTGAGCAACCGCGAACCGGCCACCCCGACGAACGGCAGCACCGCAGCCACCACCGCCAGCAGCCAGCGTCGCCGCACCAGCGTCACCATCAGCGCCGAACCCAGCAGCACCGCCAACACCCGCGGATCCGTGAAGAACAGCAGCCGGCCCAGCACCGGGTGCTCGGTACCCGCGTCGGTGAACCACGAGTCCAGCGGCGTCGTCCCCGTACCGACCACCAGGCCCAAGAGGGTCATCACCGACAGCCCCAGCACCGGCCACCAGCGGATCAGCGACGCGACCATTCAGGGCGCGATGCCCCGCAGGTACGCCGCCTGACCCAGATGCTGCGCGCAGTCGTCGATGATGCTCACCAATCGGGCGCTCGCCGTCACCGGCGGTGACCACCGCTCGTCGACGATGCGCTCGAGGTCGGCCACCGTCACCCCGGCGACGAACTCCAGCGTCACCCGGTGCACGGCGTGGTAGTAGCCGGACAGCAGATCGGCGGACGCCTTGACCTTCGCCACCTGTTCGGGCGTGTGCCCGTACCCGTGCGAGTCACGGGGCAGGTCCAGGCCGAACCGGTCCACCCAGCCGTCGCGCAGCCACACCTGCTCGATCCCCGCGACGTCGCACAGCTGCGCGTCCTGCACGCGGGCGCTGTGCCAGAGCAACCATGCGATGGTGTTGGCGGTCGGCGTCGGGCGGTACAGCGACACCTCGTCGGTGAGCCCGTCGGTGAGGTCGTCGACGTGCTCGACGAGGCGCGTGAAGGCGTCCCGCAGCACTTCGCGGGCAGCATCGGCGGCAGCGGTGGATTCGGCCATGCGGCCCAAGCTACCCCCCGGTCGTCACTCGGGCCCGCCGCCGTGGAAGACCGCCTCGACGTTGTTGCCGTCCGGATCCCGCACGAACGCCCCGTAGTAGTTCGCGTGGTACTCCGGCCACAGCCGAGGCTCGTGCAACGGCTCGGCGCCCACGGCCAACGCCGCGCGGAAGAACGCCTGCACCGCCGCGGCGTCCTTGGCCGCGAACGCCACGTGCACCTCGCGATTGGGCCCGGCAGCCTCTCCCGCCGACGCGTCGGCGATCCAGAACGCCGGATGCCCCTCGGTGCCGTAACCGACGGCGGGACCGAATTCCAGCTGCCGCGCGTATCCGAGGACACCGAGCACCGCGTCGTAGAACTCCTTGGAGCGGTCGAAGTCGCCACAGTTGATGCCGAAGTGATCGATCATCCATGCATCGTGGCACGGGCCACCGACGGCAACCGGCGATGGCGCACATCACTTCGCGGGTCGTACATTCGGGCCATGACCCACGACACCGCAGTCGACCTCGTCATCCGCAACGGCACCATCGTCGACGGGCTGGGCGGCGACCCCTACGTCGGCGACGTCGCCGTCACCGATGGCGTCATCACCGCGATCGGCACGGTGTCCGCCCCAGGCACCCGCGAGATCGACGCCACCGGGCTGCTGGTCACCCCCGGCTTCGTCGACCTGCACACGCACTACGACGGGCAGGCCATCTGGTCGGAGCGCATGACGCCGTCGTCGGCCCACGGCGTGACCACGGCCGTCATGGGCAACTGCGGCGTCGGCTTCGCCCCGTGCCGCGCCGAGGACCACGACGTCCTGGTGGACGTGATGGCCGGCGTCGAGGACATCCCCGGCGTCGTGATGGTCGACGGTCTCCCGTGGACGTGGGAGACGTTCCCGGAGTTCCTGGACGCCCTCGACGGCCGCCCGCGCGACATCGACGTGGCCGCGCTGCTGCCGCACTCGCCGTTGCGGGTGTACGTGATGGGCGACCGGGGCGTCCAGCGGGAACCGGCGACCGCCGAGGACCTCGCGCTGATGCGGCGGCTGGCCGCCGAGGCCGTGCGCGCCGGCGCACTGGGCTTCGCCTCCTCGCAGCTCACCATCCACAAGAGCGAGAGCGGCCAGCCCATCCCGAGTTACGGTGCGGCGCAGGCCGAATACGATGCCATCGCCCGCGGCATCGACGAGGCCGGCGGAGGCCTCCTGCAGTTCGTGCCCGACCTGGTGGCCGGCGATTACGAACCGGTGCTCAAGACCGTGTTCGACGTCGCCGCCGACGTCGGCCTGCCCGTGACGTTCACGCTGGCGATCGGCAACGCCGGCGACCCGTTCTACCTCGACGCGTTGCGCATGGTGGACAAGGCCAACGCCGACGGCGGCGCGGTGTGCGCCCAGATCTTCCCTCGCCCCATCGGGCTGGTGCTCGGGCTGGAACTGTCGGGCAACCCGTTCGTGATGTACCCCAGCTACCGGGAGATCGCCGACCTCCCGTTGCAACGTCGCGTCGCCGAGATGCGCAAACCCGAAGTGCGCGAACGCATCCTCGGCGATCGCCCCGCCAGCGACGGACATCCGCTGATGTTCGCCGTCCAGGCCTTCGACTGGATCTTCCCCCTCGGCGACCCCCCGAACTACGAACCAGACCCCGCCGACAGCATCGCCGCCCGCGCGCGGGCCCGCGGGGTCAGCGCCCTGGAGGAGGCCTACGACCGACTGCTCGACGACGACGGTCACGCCATGCTGCTGGTCACCCTGGCCAACTTCCGCGACTCCTCGCTGGACACGGTCGCCGAGTTGATCCGCCGCGACGACGTGGTGCTGGGCCTGGGCGACGGTGGCGCCCACTACGGAATGATCTGCGATGCAAGCTTTCCCACGTACATGCTGACGCATTGGGTCCGTGACCGCGCCTCCGGCCGACTGTCGGTGGCCGAGGCCGTGCGCGAGCTGACGTCGGTCCCGGCACGCGTCGCCGGCCTCGGCGACCGCGGCCGCCTGGCCGTCGGCTACAAGGCCGACCTCAACGTCATCGACGCCGCGGCACTCACCTTGCACAAGCCCACCGTCGCGTTCGACCTGCCCGCGGGCGGGCGACGCCTCGACCAGCGCGCCGACGGGTACGTCGCCACCATCGTCGCCGGTGAGGTGATCGCCCAGAACGGCACGCCCACCGACGCCCGCCCCGGCAGGCTGATCCGCGGCAGGCAGCAGGCTCCCGCCGTCTGACCCTCGGCGCCCTGGGACTACTCGGAGTCGCCCTTGGCCCCTGCGCCCGACGTGCCGGCGTTCGCCTTGGGGGCTCCGGCCTTGGGGGCTCCGGCCTTGGGAGCGCCGGCCTTCGGGGCGCCGGCCTTGGCCGCGCCGGAGGTCGATGCGCCCGCCTTGGGGCTGCCTTCGGCGCGTGCCGCCGTCTTGGTGGCCCCCGAGGTGGACCCCGTGGTGGACGAGTTCGTCGGCGCGGCACCAGCCTTCGTGGCTCCGCTGACGGTGTCACCGGTGGTGGACCCGGTGGTGGCGTCCTCCGTCGGGGCGGCCGGGGTCTCGGTGGCCGGGGTCTCGGCAGCCGGGGTCTCGGCGGCCGGGGTCTCGGTGGCGGGGGTCTCGGTGGCGGGTTTCTCGGCGGCCGGGGTCTCGGTGGCCGGGGTCTCGGCGGCCGGGGTCTCGGCGGTGCCCGTCGCATCCGTCGTCGCTGCCGCCGTCTCGTCGACGGCGGTCTTGAGTGCCACGCTCTGCGCGGTCAGCGTCGCCGACGGCAGCGCCGCCGGGTCGGCGGGCGACTGCGCCGGGGTGGGGACCACCGTCGGGAACGGCACCGGCGCCACCGGCGCCGGCAGGACCGCCTGCAGCCACTGATTCACGCCGTCGACGATCGCGGTCTTGATGGACAGCGCAATGCTGTTGGGCTGCCCCCATTCACCGATGGGCGTGGGCAGGGTGGAGAACGGCAGGTAGACGCTGTTGATGATGCCGCCGAGCAGCCCCGTCTGTGGGTCGAGCAGCGTGTAGGCGAAATTGCTGACCAGGCCGGGGATCTGGTCGGGGTTGCGCAACGCCGCCTCGAACGTCACCTCCAGGTTGTACGGCAGGAAGCCGACGTAGTCGGCGATGTTCCACGTGACGTTGCTCTGGATCAGCAGGGCATTGCCCAGCGAGTAGATCAGCTGGCCGATGGGATTGGTGCCCAGGAAGTCCTTGGCGGCCTGCGCACCCACCGCGGCCGAGGGGAAGTTGTTCGCGAAACCGTTGATCGCGTTGGTGATGGCATTGGTGACGTCGAGGACGAGGCCTGGCTCGGTGGCGCTGGGCCCCAGCGGGAAGGGCAGCAGCTGCGCGATGGGCAGCACCGTGTCGGCGCGGAACCAGCTGGCATAGACGTTGGGGTCCCCCGTGGGCAGCGCCGGGTTGACGTAGGCCTGCACCAGGTAGCTCAACACGTTCGGGGCGAGCTGCGGGTTCTGGATCGCGGCCCCGATGGCCACCAGGGCGTTGAACGGCAGGAAGCGGACGGCCTGCTCGGGAACGCGGACGCCGTTGACTGCGGCGGCGACGGCCTGCCCCAGCCCGAACAGCCCGTCGGTGATCAGCGAGGCGTTGGCCACGTCGATGCTGGCGACCGGCAGCGCCCGCTGCTCGGGCACGGCCACCACCGAGCCGGCCGTCGCGACGCCGGCGGCCACCAGTGCCGCGGCCAGCTTGGTCTGCGGGCGAACGGAAGCGTTCATCGAATTCCCCTAGTCGAAGGCAAAAGGTCGTCGAGAGAGGAGTATAGGGAGAATAGTTACGATTGCGTCAATATTGGCGTTAACGCGCCTGCTGCCGGTCGCGACACGTACCTCGGGATCTGCCCGCATCCCGTTGTGTCACAGGCGAATCGAAGACCCACGGCACGAACGTGGGCCCGTCCTCCGAGAGAAGGACGGGCCCACGCGGTGCTCGATCAGGCGGCGTCGCTGGACGACTTCGAGGCGCCCGAGTCACTCTTGTCGGCGGCCGACTTGGTCGCCGACTCCTTGCTCGGCTTGGCCGCGCTCGACCCACTCTTGGCGGTCTTCGCGTCCGAGGTGGACTTGGCACCCGACGCCGAATCCGACTTGCTCGACGTCGAATCCTTGGTCGACGTCGAATCCTTGGTCGACGTGCCAGACTTGGTGTCGGTCTTGGTGTCCGGCTTGGTGTCGGTCTTGGCGTCCGTCTTGGTGTCGGTCTTCGAATCGGTCGAGGCGTCCGTGCTCGGCGTGGTCTCGCTGGACGTGCCGGTGCTAGGCGCGGTCTCGGTCGACGTGCCCTCTGCCGAGGTGGAATCGGTGGGCTTGGTGGTCTCGGTCGCCTCGGACGTGTCGGTCACCTTGGTCGCCTCGGTGGTCTCGGCCTCCTCGGACACCTTGGACACCTTGGTAGCGTCGGCAGACGTCTTGCCCTCGACGGCATCGGCGACATCCGTTGTTGCCGAGGCCTTCTGGGCGGCCTCGGGGGTAGCGAGCCCGATGGCGCTGCGCAGCGCCATCGTGGCTGCCGGCACCGCGGCGGGGCCGGCCTCCTGTGCTGCCGACTGAGTCGCCGACGGCGCCGTCGTCACCGTGCCGTTGAGCACGTTGTACGGCGAGACCGGCGCGGGCAGCCCGGCGAGGAACTGGTTGATGCCGTTGTAGACGGCGTCCTTGATCTGCAGTGCCAGGCCATCCACGCCATTGCCGACGCCGATGGGTGCCGGCAACCACGTCGCAGGGTTGACGAAGTTGTCGAACAGCGACACCAGGTAGCCCTTGGAGCCGTCGCGCGTGTCCAGCAGGCCGTAGGCGAAGTTGCTGAGCAGGTTCGGCACCAGGTTGGGCCTGCTGACGGCCGCCTCCACCGACGCCTCGACGTCGGCGGGCAGGTAGCTGAAGTACCGGGCCGAGTCGGCGAACGAGTAGACGGGGGCGAGGATTCCCTGGCGGGCGGCTTCGGCGATGCCTCCGAGCACGTCGTTCTGCTTGAAGGCCGCCACGGCAGCCGCACCGATGTTGGGATCGGGCAGGCTCGACAGCGCCTGGTTGATGGCGTCGGAGACCGAGTTGACGATGGCGATGACGTTGCCCGCGATGTTCGGAGGCAGCAGCTCGGCGCCGGGCTCGATGGCGAAGTTCTTGAACTGCCAGGGGTACGTCTCGAGGATCGGCAGGTTGTTGCTCGGGTTGAGGTACATGTTGGTCAGCCAGCTGGTGATGTTGTCGCGCAACGCGGGCGTCTGCACCGACGACGCCACGGTGAAGCCGATGTCGAAGGGCAGCGACACGCCGGCGACCGTCGGGATCTTGATGCCCTCGGCTGCGGCAGAGACCCCCTGGCCGAAGTAGAGCAGCATGTTGGTGAGGGCCGATGCGGGCTCGACGTCAGCGTGGACTACGGGATGCGCAGCCTGAAGCGCATTCGGCCCCGACATGCTGACGACGGATGCCGCCGAGACCATGCCCGCTGCGATCATTGCCGCAGCCACCTTGGTGTGCGGACGAACGGCAGTACTCATCGAACTCCCTCGATCATTGAATGTGAAAGATTCACCGCAAAGGAGTATAGGGCCACCAATTACCGAAACGTCAATAAAGCGCAAACATTTGGGCAATCCATTCCCGAAATTCGTGACACCGTGCAAACGATGCGAATGCGACTGCGCCGCAATCCATCCGATCGTCGCATTCGCCTACGTCATTGATACCTTCAGAATCGATCTTTCAGTGAGTGGCGAATGCACTCGATACGAAAAGACCCAGCCTCACCCCCGAGGCCGGGTCTTCTCGTGGCAGTAGAGCGGGCAGTCTCAGATCACGCAGTGCCAGATGAGGCGCCGTCAGATCGGGCAGTGTCAGATCGGGCGGCCTCAGATCAGGCGGCGTCAGATCAGGCGGCGTCGCTACCGGACGTGGCGGAATCGCCGGACTCCGAGGCTGCCGCGCGGGTGCCGGTGTCGGCGGCCGAACTCGGCTTCTGCGGCGTCGCGTCACCGGCGGTGGCCGTTCCGGCGCCACCGGTCGTCGTCGAGGTGGCGGCGGCACCACCCTTGGCAGACCCGGCCCCGGAGGACGAGCCGAACTTCTCCCCCGGCGCAACCTTGTTGCCGCCCTTGGTCTTGTCGGTCACGGTGGCGGACTTCGTCGGCTTGGTGGCCGAGTCCGTCGTCGAGGTGTCGGCGTTCGACGTCTCCGTCTTCGAGGGCGTCGCGGCCGCGCTGCCCTCGGTCCCGGTCGAGGTCTGGCCCTTCGGGGTCTGATCGGTGGGGGTCTGATCCGTCGGGGTCTGATCGGTCGGGGTCTGATCGGTGGTCGTCTTCTCCGGGCTGACCGCCACGGCGCCCGTGGATTCGGCGCTCGCAGGCTCGGTGGCGTCGTCGGCCTCGGTGCCCGCCGCGTCGGAGGCAGCCTTCTCGAGTTCGGTCGCGGTGGGCGTCTTCGACACCGATTCCGCGGATCCTGCTGTCTCGGTGGGGTTTTCGGTCGACGGCAGGCTGAGCGCGCTGCGCAGCGAGGCCGACAGCGCGGCGGTGTCGGCGATGCCGTTGGCGTCGGTCGACTGGCCGGCAGCCGGAGTCGTGGTCGCAGCGGTGGCCCACGGGTTCACTGGAGTCGGCAGCGCGGCGAGGAACTGGTTGACCACGTTGCCGATGGCCGCCTGCAGTTCACGCGCCCAACCGATCGACCCGTCGGTACCGCCGCCCAGCGGTGCCGGCATCCAGTACAGCGGGTCGATGACGCTGCCGAGCAGCCGCCCGAACAGGCCCACGTAATTGCCCTGGGCATCCTTGTCGGGTGACAACAGATCATGTGCGAGGTAGCTGATCAGGCCGGGCACGTCGGCGGGATTCGTGACGGCGCGATCCACCGACGCCGAGACCTCGGATGGCAGGTAGCCCAAATACAGCGCGGTGTTCCATGCCATGTAGACCGGCGCGAGGACGGCGAGGTTGGCCCCGTAGACGACGTTGCCGAACGTGGTGCCCGTCTGGAACGCGTCGAACTCCAGCTGGCCGGGGGTCGGATCCGGCAGGGTGCTCAGCGCCTGGTTGATCGTGTTGGCCACGCCGTTGACGGCGTTGACGATCGTCGTCGACAGGGGCGCGGGCAGCAGGTTCGCCAGCGCGATGATCGAGCGATCCTTGAAGTAGTTCGGGTAGGTGTAGTACTTGTACGCGTCGCCGGGGTTCACGTAGTTCTGCACCAGGTAGCTCAGGACGCTCTGGCCCGCGGCGGTGTTGTTGGTGGCGGCGAAGAGTGCGATCACCGCGTCGAAGGGCAGCGAGAAGCCGGCCTCGAAGGGGATGCCCGCGCCCGCGGCCAGGCCCGCGACGGCGTCGCCGAACTTCACCAGACCGTCGGTGATCGCCGACGCGTTGGCGACGTCGGCGCTGATGACGGGTAGGGCCCGATGCTCCGGCAACGCCACCAGCGAGCCCGCCGAGACGACACCGGCTGCCAACATCGCCGCCGCGAGTTTGGTGTGCGGACGAACGGCAGAATTCATCAGGTCCCCCTGTTTGAGTCGGAAAGAAAGTCCGCGGGCAGTATAGGCCGCGCAGTTACATATCCGTCAATAACCTGGGAATGGCACCCGACGTTGCTGACGCGGACCGCCACATGGTCCGGGCGGGGCATCGATGCAGGTGAAAGTTTTGACACACCATGCCATTTCGCGGGTGCGACGGTGTGCCGCAACGGCCGCGCCACCCTGACGACGGTGGCAATCCGGCAAATCACGACGAGATTTCGCGGTGGTCAGTGCGAAATGGCGGCGTTACCCTGCCGAATATGAGCATTCCGGTGGATCTGGACCGCTTGGCCGAGACGCTGACCGACCGTCCGTTGGGTTATGTGATCACCGTCGGCGGGGACTTTCACGCGCATGCCGTCGCCGTCGACGCACGGTTGGAGGACGACGAATTCACCATCGCCACCGCGGGCCGGACGACCCGCCGCAATGCCGGCGAGCATCCCCAGGTGACCCTGCTGTGGCCGCCACCGGAGCCGGGTGGCTACTCGCTGATCGTCGACGGGCAGGCACGGGTCGACGCCACCGGTCTGCACGTCGTCCCGTCGCGCGCCGTGCTGCACCGCCCCGCCGCATCCGGCGACGCGCCACCAGAAGGCCCGGCAGTATCGGGCTGCGGTGACGATTGCGTGCCGCTGGCGTAGCACCGCCTGCGCCGTCGCGCGGCCGCTCCGCGGCGAGCGTCGCGGGCACGCCACGCCGCCGGGCGCGTGGCCGATCGCCCGCCACGCCCCGCCCACATTCCTGGCCTACCCGGGGTCGTCGTCGGGTGGTCGTAGGAGGCGTTCGGGGTGGTGGTCGTGGTTGATGCGGGGTTGGCCGTGGTCGAGGTGTGGGGGTGGGATCCATTCGGTGAGGCCGTCGGGGCGGCGGCGGGTGGTGACGCCGGCGGTTTCGACCATGCGGTTGTCGGGGCCGCAGGCCAGGGTCATGTCGTCGACGTTGGTGTGTCCGCCGGCGGCCCAGGCGGTGCTGGCGTGGTGGGCTTGGCAGTCATAGCCCGCGGCGGCGCAGCCGGGGCAGGTGCAGCCGCGGTCGCGGGCGAAGAGCATCAGTTTTTGCGGGCCGGTGGCGCAGCGGTGGGTACGGCCGAGGTAGAGCGCTTGTTGGGTGTGGCGGTCGAACACGGCGAGGTAGTGGTGGGCGTGGGCGGCCAGGCGGATGAGGTCGGGCATGGGGAGTCGGGTGCCGCCGGCGGTGAGGGCGTAGCCGGCGCCGGCGTGCAGTTCTTGCAGGGTGGTGGTGACCACGACCGAGAC